>JBOHWJ010000614.1:0-3625 GCA_050736495.1 Binataceae bacterium (SeqCode)
CTCCTTGAGCAGCCGCGCTTCAGCCGGTGCGCCGCCCGAATAGCTGCTAATACTCGATATTCGTCGACAAATGTAAGCACTTTTTCAGGAAATCCGTCAGGGAGGCCTCACATCCGCCGCTTCACATCCGTCAATGCTCCGCAGTGGCGGGCCGTTGGATGGTGATCGGAAGCTCGAAGCGCACCTTCTGCGGCATCTTGCACAGTTCGTCATTGCATTCCTGGAAGCTGAGCATGCCGCTGAGTTTATGCTCGCCCGGCGCGAGCTTCTGCTTCAGCACCAACGTGCCGGGGACCTTGAAGCTGCCCTGGTAGACCGGAAGCGTCTGGTGGAGCACCTTGAACTCAACCGGTGTCGGCTTGGGGAAATCCATTGATTGGCGCGCGACCAGATCATCGTCGAATTTGATCGTGGTCGGCTGATATTCCTGTGGCAACGGCTCGCCGTAGATATGCCATCCGGTTCCGACGTCGAGATTGACCATGACGCCGACGTTCTGGCCGCTCACCGCTTTGCCGACGGCGAGCGTCACCGTCGCGACGACGTTGCCTGATGTAACCGTCACCGCCCTGGCGATGGTGGCCGCGAAGGCCGAACTGACCGCGCCCGCGCTGGCAAACATCGCGACGACGACGGCAAGCGCCGCTCCGCGGCGCCAGAGCGTAACGATTCGCTTACTAATATGGGTGCGATTGATAGAAGGTTCCGTTTTCATCGGCATGGCTGATTAGAGTTATGTTCGGTCCGAGGTCTACAGACAGTCTGCAAGGAATTACAAACCGCCGCAATCGCCTGATTGCGGACCTTGGCGGCATCTTCAGTTTGAGTTTTGGCCTTCGGCTTGTAAGAAATGTCCCGAGCACCACCTGAGTCCATTCCGGAGGAAGTGAGATGGCCGAGCTAAGCTTCAAATCCGCATTCGACCTTGCCGCAATGATTCGGCGGCGCGAGCTCAAGGCAAGCGAACTGATGGAAGCATCCATCAGGCGTATCGAGACGCTCAACCCAAAATTCAATGCCTTTTGCTCGCTGCGCGCCGACGAAGCAATGACCGAGGCGCGTGCGCTGGATGAAAAAATCGCGCGGAAAGAGGAGATCGGACCACTGGCGGGATTGCCGCTCGGGGTCAAAGACCTCGAAGGCGTGGCCGGAATGGCGACGACTTTCGGCTCGAAGCCGTTCAAGGACAATATCGCCAGGGAAGATTCGATCCAGGTGGCGCGCCTCGAAGCCGCGGGCGCAATCGTGATCGGCAAGACCAACACACCCGAGTTTGGCTTCACGCCATTTACCAAAAACCTGCTTTTCGGCGTGACGCGCAACCCGTGGAATCCGGAACGCACCTCGGGCGGGTCTTCAGGTGGAAGCTCGGCCGCGATCGCGGCCGGGATGGTGCCGCTGGCAACCGGCTCGGATTGGGGCGGGTCAATCCGGATTCCCGCCTGCCATACGGGCGCATTCGGGCACAAGCCAACGCAAGGGCTGATTCCATCGCGCTCGCGCATCGGGATGACGAGTTGGGTCGACTTCGCCATGGTCGGTCCGATCACGCGCACCGTACGCGACGCCGCGACCTATATGGACGCGGTGGTGGGTTATCATCCGTCGGACGCCTCTTCGATGCCGCATCCGGGGATCTCGTACCTGTCGATACTCGAACGCATGCCGAAACATCTGCGCATCGCGTTTCATCCCGACTTCGGCCATATCGTTCAACGCGATGTTTTACGCGAGGTCGAAAAGGCCACGTCCGCGTTCAAGGATCTCGGCTACGAGGTGACGATGCTCAACGAATCGGTGCCCGAGGTCGCCGAGGCTTGGCGTACGATTGGCGCCTTTCAAACGCTGTCGGACCTGGGTGGCTACATCGACAAACATCGCGGCGATTTCGGCCGCGCCTTTCTCGCCAACATGGAGAACGCGACAAAGATAACGTGGCGCGAGTATGGCGAGGCCTACCGGACACGCACGCGTTTCAACGAATGGGCGCGCGGCGTGTTTGAGCGCTTCGACCTGCTGCTTACGCCAACTGTTTCGACCGAGGCCTACGCCGCCGCCGGACCGCCGCCGCGCGAAATCGACGGCCATCCCCTGAGCGGCCTCATGGACACGATCGTCTTTACATATCCGTTCAACTTCAGCGGTCATCCGGCGGCGACGGTGCGCGCCGGGATGACTGAGAGCGGCTTACCCTGCGGCTTGCAGATTGTGGCGGAGCGTCATCGCGATGAACTGGTATTCCAGGCGGCTCACGCCTATGAACAGGCGCGTCCATGGAATGAGAGATGGCCGGACGTGTGACGATACGAAAAAACCGGGGCGGCGAATCTTCGAGCCTGCCGGTGCGCGAAATTCTCACGGGCCGGTTTCAATTTTAGACCGGACGGGGCAGGACGGCGGAAATTCGCCGAGCTGATAGCCGTCATAGCGCCGGCCTAATGCGTATTGGTCGTCGGGACCGCGCCGTTTACCGGCGGCAGCTTGCCCAGCCGGATCAGTTCCTCGCGCAGACTCGCGCGCGACAGCGGCTTGCACAGCACGGCCGAGGCGCCAAGTTCGTAGCTTTGCGCGATGTCCTGATCGTAGAGCGAACTGGTTATGACGAACGCGGGCACCTTGTTGCAGGCCTCATGCGCACGGGCAGCCGACAACACCGCGAAGCCACCGTTATCAGGCAACCGCAGGTCAACCAACATGAGATCGGGGCGATCATGCTCGGTAAACTGGCCGATCAGACCCACGGCCTCGTCCGCATTCTCCGCAACGATTACCTCGCTCGCCTCGCCCAGCAACTGCCGAATCACCGTAACCGCGATAAAGGAATGTTCGGGGTTATCCTCGACCAGAAAGACGCGGACCCCGAATTCCGGGATGAATTGGTCACTACTATCCATGAATCCCCCCTCGCCCCAATTCAATATACAGAATTAGCGGTCGATTAAAATCGCTTTTGTGCGCATACAGCCGCGCCTGCATTAGCAGGCGCTGAAATTTCACTGACGTGCGAGAGTTGATCCAATTGCTGTGCCAAGCGCGGGCCGCTATATTCTACCGTTCAAGAGCACGGCCGGATGAATCCGCCCTGACGCCGCATCAAACTCCGAGGCGGCGTCAGACCAGTCTAATCATGCGTACGCGGGTGGGCTTTGCCGTCATGGGGCGACATGAAACCAGGCGAGCGCGATCGGGCGAGCTCTCAACTGGCTAAATTCGTGGCGCCTCGGCAGCTTTTCGATACAGTCGCTGCGTCGCACTGACATATATAAAGGCCTGCGGTCTCGTTAGCGGACACTAAGCTCGCGCCGGCCGAAACACGCGGCAGGAGGATTTGCGTAGGTGAGCTTCCTTTCCCGGATAACTGAGTCGCGCTGGTTTAATCACCCCCTTCTTAGAAGATATACCGCGCTTATCCACGAAGATCTGACCGCGACATACTCGCGCGACATCCAGAAATGGCTGGTAGTCGCGCCCATAATCGGCATCCTCACCGGCCTCATCATCACCGGGATCACAGTAATTATACTCAACACTATCTGGGGACGGATGCTGCCATTCTACCTGCGGCATCATTGGTTGATCATTCCCGGCCTGCTGATCGGGTTCTTCATCACCGGGGTGATAATGC
>JBOHWJ010000615.1:0-3592 GCA_050736495.1 Binataceae bacterium (SeqCode)
CGCTTGCGCTGGATCCCCTTCCAGCTTCGCATAAAGGGCAAGGGCCAGCGCAGCACCTATTCGGAATACAAGGCCCGTTACTCGTACCTCGACGCGCGGCGATGGGCGAAGCCGCGTGGACTGCTCATCCGTGGTCCGCTCAAGGTTTACGACACACGCGCGGCGCTCATCGGGGGACTGTTCGCCGACCTTCACGGCCGCCTTATCGATTACAGCCGCCAGGCTTTCGAGCTTTTTTTCCGCCGCGAGTTCGAGTCCGATCAGCCCAACGCCGTTGCCGCGCTGGTGGCAAGCCTGGGGCTTTCAGCCGATGCATATCGCGACTATCTGGCCGGCGAAGGCGCCCACGCTTACGACCGCGCTCAGGAGGAGGCCGTAGCCGATAACGTGTTCGGTGTGCCGCTGTTTTTCTTCGAGCGCGAGCCGTTCTGGGGGCACGATCGAATTCCCGTTCTCGAAGAACGTCTGGCCGAGGCCGGCCTCGCGATTAAGCTGTAGTGCGCTCGACCAAGCTATAGCGCGGCAGATAGCCGCTGGTCGATCATCGTGCGCGGCGGACCAGGATTCGGCCGGCGGCGGCGGGCCGCCAACGCCGGTCTCATCAGCCAGGCGGATGCTCAAGTCCGGCGGATTTGACAGCGCGGCTTGGCCCATGATACTGCTGCCTCCAAGATAGTTCACCCAATGCACAGTTGTTCGCATGGCGAACACGGGGTCCTGGATGAAAATAGGCGGCTTCTACGAGCATCAGCTACCGCGGCCGTGGACGCGCGATTCGGAGCATCGACTTTTCAAGGACGCACTCTATCAGGTCGAGCTCAGCGACAAGCTCGGTTACGATTACGTGTGGGCGACTGAGCATCATTTTCTCGAGGAGTACGCGCATTCCTCCGCACCCGAGATTTTCCTTGCCGCCGCGAGCCAGCGTACCAGGAACCTGCGCCTCGGCCACGGTATCGTTCAGCTTCCACCGCTAATCAACCAGCCCGCGCGAGTGGCCGAGCGTATTGCCACGCTCGATCTCGTGAGCGACGGGCGCTGCGATTTTGGCACCGGCGAAGGCGCCACCGAATGCGAGCTTGGCGGTTTCAACATCGCGCAGGAAGACAAGCGCGCGATGTGGCTGGAGGGGCTGAGCGTGGTGACCCGAATGCTGGTCGAGGAGCCGTTCGCCGGCCATGAGGGCAAATATTTAAAGGCGCCGGTGCGCAACGTGGTGCCGAAGCCGCTGCAGCAGCCCCATCCGCCGCTATGGCTGGCATGCTCGCGTCGCGAGACCATTCATCTGGCCGCCAGACTAGGTCTCGGCGCGCTCGCGTTTTCGTTTGTCTCGCCCGAGGAGACACGCCACTGGGTCAAGGATTATTACGCGACGCTGGAAAATGAATGCGAGCCGGCCGGTTATGCAATCAATCCGAACATCGCGATCACCTGCCCCTTTCTATGCGGCCATGATGAGGAGCGGGTGCTCGCGATGGCGCACGAGAACCACGGCTTCTTCCTATATGGGCTCGGCCATTACGCGTTCTTCGGCGAGCATGAGCCTGGCAAGACTCATCTGTGGGAGAACTACAAGACCAAGCCGCACGACTTCAAATTACCCGAGGGGCGTACCCAGGATTGCATCGGCAAACCCGATTACATCCGCGCGCGGCTGCGCGAGTTCGAGGAGGCGGGTGTCGACCAGGTCATTTTCCTTTCCCAGGCCGGACGCATTCCGCACGAAATGTTATGCTCGTCGATTGAGCTTTTCGCCAACGAAGTGATGCCCGAGTTCAAGGATCGCCAGGAGCAACGGGCCAGGGAAAAGGCCGCGTGGTGCGAGCGGATTGTCGAAAAAGCGATGAAACGCAAGCGCAAGCCGACCATCCCATCATGGCCGCCGCCGGTTATCCGCGCGGCCGGCCACCACTGAGCCGGGCCGGAAAACGCCTCCGCTTAATACCTGGCGATCGCAACCGGCTGGTGGCGGTATTAACGACGCCAGCCCTATAGTCATCAAAGCCAAGTTAATCCACGATACGGAGGGCACGCGATGGCGCAGCGCCAAACGCAATTCGGATCGTTGCAACACTACGAAAAGGGCGGCGTCACAGCCATCAACGATGACCCCCGCAACTACGCCTTTTCCAATATCTTCGAGGTGGCGTCGAAAGCGGAACCGTACGAAAAGATCGCGATCGGCAAGAACCTCAAATACGTGCTCGAAGCCGTCCGCGCCGAAGGCACGTCGCCTTGGTACACCGCCGCTCATGACGAGGCCGCGATTGTGATGGACGGCGAAGTCGAGATTCGCCTGGTCAAACTCGACAGCCCCGCAGTGGCCGAGGGGCATGAAGGCACCACCATGCTGGAAGGCAACCCCAGGGGCCGCCGCATGGGCCGTATCGTGGCGCGCCGCGGCCACATGGCGCTGTTGCCCACGGGCGCGGCGTATCAGTTCTACGCGGCCAAGCCGGGTGTCGTGCTGCTGCAAACCATCTTCGGCGACCTCACGGTCGAACGCTGGAAGGACATCTGTCAAAAGTAAGTCACTCTTCATGACCCGGGCGATGCGGAGCGGCATCGCCAAGCGTGGGAAAAGAGGTGGGCACATGGCACAGAAAAACGAAGCCGTGAACGAATTTGGCTACCGGTCCTTCAGACTTGGCAACTACAGCTTCTGGCGCGACGAATACTTCGCCCATATCGAATGGCCCGGCGGCACTCACCTGATGCCGGTCGATAAGTTCATCAAGGCACTGATGCGCGATGTCGCGTGGAATTTCTTCTACGGCATCATCAACTTTGATGAGATTTTCGGCACCACCAATCATTATGGCACCGTTGACGTCTTCGCCGGTCTCTACAACGGTGACTGGCGCGCGCGGAACAAGCATCATGTCGAGACCCTGAACACCGGGGATGCGCGTGCGCTGTTCGCGGAAATGCTCATGGATTGGACCAACGAGGGTTTCGATCCGTTCGCCGCGCCACAGGAAACCGGCACACCGTTCGGTCCCAAAAGGGGCAACAACGATGCGGCTGTCACGCGAACACGGGTGGTTGCCAAGCGGATGGCGGGACTGAAGGGGGACACGCCGCTGCGCTCGGACCAGAGCGGCCATCTCGTGAATCGTCATTTTCACGATGTCAACCAGGATGAGCCCGAGGTTCAGGCCGAACCGGGATTCGAGGACGAGGTCCATGCCTTCAACTTCTTCGCCTACCTGTCGCGCTCGGACGTGACCTGGAATCCGTCGGTATGCTCGGCGGTCAAGGACAGCCTCTTGTGTCCGACCACCGAGGAATTCGCGCTGCCGATAATTCATGGCAACGATCGGGTCGAATGGTTCATGCAGCTTACCGACGAGATCCATTGGGATGTGCAGGACCGCGAAACCGGGGCGCCGCGCGCGCGTGTCGTGATGAAGGCGGGCGACATTGCCGCGATGCCCGCCGACATTCGCCATCAGGGATTTTCGCCCAAACGGTCGATGCTGCTGGTGTGGGAGAATGCCGACACGAGTCTGCCGGAGCGGTACGCGAAAAAGGAACTCAAGTCGACTCCGGTGGATTTCTGACCGGCGGTTCAACCGCCCATTAAGGAACC
>JBOHWJ010000616.1:0-1729 GCA_050736495.1 Binataceae bacterium (SeqCode)
TTCCATCACGATCCCGCCATCACGCCCAGCCGCCTGCTGCAACGCGCGCATCCTGGCGCGCACGACCGCAAGCGTCGACAACCGCGAGGCCATGTCACCGATCGCCGGCTCCGCTATCCGCGCTCCCGGATCGCGCCCGGCGAGCAACACCCGTTCACCATCGAAACCAATCTCGATTGATTCGAGCAGCCGTTTAAGCCGCGCCTCCAGATCGGGCGCATTTTCCTTCACTCCCGCCTCGCGCGCCGCAACCGCGACCGCCCGGTACATCGCGCCGGTATTTACATAGGTGAAGCCCAGCGCGCGCGCGAGTGCGCGCGCCACGGTCGACTTGCCGGCGCCCACCGGCCCGTCGATAGCGACAATCGGCCGCGCCCTTTTCATTTGCGCCACTCTTCGCGGCGCCGCCGCTTCACCCGTCTTCGTTTCATCGTTGTTCACTTGAGCCGCTCGCGCATGCGCCGCCCGCGTTCAAACAGGGTCGTCAATGCGGCGGCGTCACCGCGCTCGACCGCGCCCTCGAACTCGTCGAAGGCGGCGCGAAAAAGTCTCAGCGCCGAAAGGATCGCGGGGCGATTGGTCAGGCAGATATCGCGCCACATTTCGGCCGAGGACGCCGCGATACGCGTGGTATCGCGCAAGCCGCCGGCGCCGAACTCGGCCACAAGCTTGCCGTCGACCCGCTCGTCCTCCAGCGCCGCCGCCAGCGCGCTCGCCGCCATCTGCGGCAGATGACTGGCGCAAGCGAGTATCTGGTCATGAACCTCAGGCGCCATTCGCTCGACGTTCGCACCAGTCGCGTCCCATAACGCTTCGATCCTTTCGAGCGCCACCGGCGTGCTGCGCGCGGACGGCGTGATGATCACGCGCCGGCCACGGAAGAGCCCTTCCTCGGCGGCGGCGGCGCCGGTGATTTCCTTGCCGGCCACGGGATGAACGCCAACCAACGCCATACGCGGCCCCAGCAATGGCTCGAGTTCGCGCACAACCCAGCCCTTGACGCTGCCGACATCAGTTATCACAGCGTCATCCGGCAGATGAGGCTTCATCGCGTTGAGCGTCGCCGGGAAAGTCAGAATCGGTGTCGCTAACAGCACGAGGTCGGCGCCGTGCGCGGCTTCGGCCGCGTCACGCGTCGCCGCGTCAACCAGTCCGCGTTCAAGCGCGACGTCGAGGTTGGCCTGCGTACGGCCCAGACCGACGATACGTCCGGCCAAACCGGCCTTGCGCACGGCGAGGGCGAAGGAGCCGCCAATAAGGCCGACTCCGCATATGGTGATTTGCGTAAAAAGCGCGGGCATGCAGTGCAGTGCTTTACCCCGCCACTCTAGCGCATTGATCGGCGCGAGAGTAGTGGCATCAGGTCAAAAAAAGAACTTCCAGGATTCAACCGGCCAGCACTTTTTCGAGCGCCGCGACGAACTTGCGATTCTCTTCTTCCAACCCAATGCTCACGCGCACATGGCGCTGCAGCTTATAGCCGCCCATCGGGCGCACGATCACGCCCTTGGCGAGCAGCTTCTCGAACACCGTGCGGCTGTCGCCGACGTCGGCCAGGACGAAATTCGCGTTGCTGGGCACGTAGTCAACTCCGAGCCGTTTGAATTCGCCTTCAAGGTACGACATTCCGGCGGCGTTGACGCGCAAAGTGTTTTGCACGTGTTCGTCATCTTCCATTCCGGCCATCGCGGCGATTTGTCCGAGCGAAGTCACGTTGAAAGGCTGGCGC
>JBOHWJ010000617.1:0-5305 GCA_050736495.1 Binataceae bacterium (SeqCode)
GTTCTGTGCCCAGTCCTTCTGGATCTCGAGCCAATGGCCGTCGTCGACCACGCGCGTGATGATCCCGCGCATGTCATAGGGCCGATTGGAATTTTCGGGCACGATCGAGTCGAGCGCCTCGTCGCGCCGGTTGGGATCGTCGCGGGTGGGCGTGAACGGCGGATCGTCGATATTGTTCGACGGCATGTAGGAAAGCAATTCGCGAATCGTCAGCAGTGCGCTTTCGTCGTCGGGCGCCTCGAGATGGCACACGCCGGAGCGGGTCGAATGGGTGTCGGCGCCGCCCAGGTCCTGCATCGAGACTTCCTCGTGCGTCGTTGCCTTGATTACGTCCGGCCCTGTGATGAACATGTAAGAGGTGTCGCGCACCATCACGATGAAGTCCGTCATCGCCGGCGAATAGACCGCGCCGCCGGCGCATGGCCCCATGATGGCGGAAATTTGCGGCACCACGCCGGAAGTGAGCACGTTGCGCAAAAAGATGTCGGCGTAACCGGCCAGCGATACCACGCCCTCCTGAATACGCGCTCCACCCGAGTCGTTGAGTCCGATCACCGGGCATCCGACCTTGGCCGCAAGGTCCATCACCTTGCAGACCTTTTCCGCGAACGCGCCCGAGAGGCTGCCGCCGAAGACGGTGAAATCCTGCGAAAAAATGCAGACCTGGCGGCCGTCGATGGTGCCGTAGCCGGTGACCACGCCGTCGCCCGGGATGCGGCGCTCGGCCATCTCGAAATCAGTGCAACGATGAGTCTTGAACTTGTCGAGTTCGACAAAAGACCCTTGGTCAAGCAAAAATTCGACGCGTTCGCGCGCGGTCATCCGTCCGGACTCGCGCTGGCGGCGCAAGCGGTCTTCGCCGCCGCCGAGTTCGGCCTGGCGCGACAATTCCTGGATTCGTTGAATATTCTCTTTGAGGCCCATCTGTTCAAACCTGTGTATCCTTTCAGGATACGATGCGAGGGCGAAATATATCAATTGCACGGCGGGGCCCAAAGCCCGCGACCGCGACGGCCGGAGAGAAGGGATGATAAGCTAGAAGCTGGCACGGCGCTTTGTCGCCTGCGGATGGATAGCGGCACTGATAAGCGCGCTCGGGACCTTTTACGTCGCGTTCGCCATAGCCGGGAAAGATCCCGTGGTCCTGGTCGAAGCGGCGATTCTGCTCGCCCTCGCCTATGGGATTTACCGCAACAGCCGTCTCTGTGCGATCATCGCGTTGGTCTTCTTCCTGATCGAACGGATCGGCTTGTACCATGTGGCGGTGGCGGTCAGGCAGGCGCGCGGTGGCGATATCCTCGTCGGGTTTTGGATTTCCGTGGTTGTCTTCACGATTCTCTACGTGCTCGGGGTCGTTGGCACAATCGCGTCGCATATGGGGCGCGCCGCCACGGATAACCCGAGCGGCGCGTGGGAAACCAGGCACGAATAGGAGGCAAGCGCGAGGCGCCGACCGGATGGCGATAATACGGTCCGCCGATAAGACGCTCGGTCATCATCGGCATCGAGGGGTGTCAGTCCGCCGTTTTGGGTGAAAAGCCGATAAATTGCAGCCGGTCGCCTGGCTTGACGCCATGCCGCGTGCAGAAGCCGCCATTGACCTCGAGCACATATTGCGAGTCGCCGCTCACGCTCAGCAGCTTTTCCAAAAGCGGCTGGGCATCGGCGATGATGCCGACGATACGGCCGGAGCCATCGGCGAAGATCATGTCGAGTGGAATCTCGGTGTTTTTCATCCAGAAGGTCAAATGCCGCGGCACATCGAAGAGAAAAATCATGCCGGCGTCCTCGTCCAAATGCTCCCGGTACATCAGGCCGAATTCACGCGCGCCGGGCGTCGCCGCGATTTCGACGCGCACCGCCGTGATTGGTTTGCCCGTCGGCGCAACGATGGCGACGCGTGGTGTTGGAGCCCCCGCCCATACGGGGAAGGCCGAGCCGATGATGAGTGCCATGGCGGCTATCGCGAATGCAAGGGCATGCGGCCGGCTGCGGAGGGGGAGGGGGAGGGGGAACGCGTCTCTCACGCGCGATAATTTAGCGTACGGGCGCTATCGATGCGCCTGGAACGCCGCTGCGCTCAATCGATAATCGACCGCTTCCCAGCTTGTAGGGGGGCGATTAAAAGTCTCGTACCGGCAGCATCCCCGAGGCCCGCATAAAAGAGCGCGCCGCATTGACGGCGCGCTCGAATGAGGACTCTTCTTGCGAATTGAGAGCCGGATGAGTTCGCTATCGAAGCGCGACCGCCTAGCGGCCGCCCATCATCGCCTTGAGCGCCTCGGCCACCTCGGCCAGCGCCTTTTTCACCGACGCCCGCTCCTGCACCTTGGCCCACCAGGCGGCGATCTTCGGCCGATCTTCCAGCGGCGGCTTGGCGCCGAACCCCGGCAGCATGTTGGTGGCGAAGAATATCGTCGGCGCGATCGCGCAGTCGGCCAACGTGAATTCCGCCCCGGCGGCGAAATTGCCTGGCGCCGCCAGCATTCTTTCGAGATGGTCGAGGCGGCTTTGGAAGTCGGTCAGCTTTTCGGTGACAACCTTCTCGTCGCGGCTTTTGGGGTTGAGTTGGCCGAATAGCGCCCGCAGCGGCGGTTCCAGGTAAAGATCATGAAAGCGCGTAAAGAGCCGTACCTGGGCGCGGCCTTCGGGCGTGCGCGGCAGCAGGGGAGGATTGGGGAACTTGTCCTCGAGGTATTCGTTAATCACCTCTGATTCCGGAATGATGAGGCCGTCGGCGTCGAGACAGGGAACCTTTCCAATCGGATTTATCTTGAGATATTCAGGCGACTTCATGTTGCCGCCAGGCACATCCGCGATTTCGATATTGATGCCCTTGTCGTAAATCGCGATCCGCGACTTGGTCGCGAAATTGGACAGGTTCATATTGTAAAGTTTCATCGTTATATCTCCTTTGAGTCCGGGACCTTGCGGACGCCTCCACTGCTAACCGACCAACCGCTTATCGCAGAGGCGGCCGTTTCAGGCAAGCCGCCATTATGGCACGGTTCACGGGGTGCGGCTCAATCGCCGTCCGCGTTTTCACGGTTCATCCGGTCGAGATGATCGGCAACGCGGTTGATTTCCCGGGTCGCGTCTTCGACCGCTTTCTGTGCGTGTTCGGCTGCGATTTGCGCCTGTTTAGCCGCCGCTGTCGCCTTATCGGCGGCCTCCTGTGCACGTTCGGCCTGACGTTGAGCATGTTCGGCTTGAGCCTGAGCCTGTTCGGCCTGCTGTTGCGAAGGGCCGCATGCGGAAACCCCGCCGGCGATCACCAGCAGCAATATCGGCGCGATGATTCGGTGTGTCCTCAACCCCATGCCTTGCGTTCCTCCGTTGATGGTCCATCCGTCGCGCTGTGCCTCGTGGCATTCCGGCACATCGTCAATGAGTCCTACGCAGAGCAAATCGCGGCGGCTCTTCCCGCCTCGGGGCGCATGGAAACAGCCGCATGCGCAGCGAGGCAAAAGAGGACGACGCAACGAGGGGGCGGCGCGGTTACAAAACTCGCGCGGAGACTGGACCGCACCAGACGGCGTATGCTCGCCCCGGCGGCGGCGCGTATACGCCGCGGCCAGCCGCCTCCCGGAGTAAGCGACAAGCTTGAATTCGCGGTTAGCCGCGCGGGGCCAACGCTTCCATTGCACGCGGGTCGGGCAGCGAGTCGTTGTCAACGCGCAACGGCAGGATGCATACGTGGGTTGCGCCGGCCTTCAAGTGCGCGTCGATCCGGTCGCGAATCTGCTGCTCGGTGCCCCATGCGACGATCGCGTCGACCAGCGCGTCGCTGCATCCATCAGCGAATTGCTCGTCCTTCCAGCCGAGGTTCTTGAGGTTGTTGGTGTAATTGGGCAAGCGCGGCACGTAGGTCTTCATGTATGTACGTGCGGCCGCGCGCGCTTTGGCCGCGTCGGTTTCAAGAATCACCGCCTGTGCCGCACAAATCCAGGGCTTGGGGCCGATCGCGGCGCGCGCTTTGGCGGTATGTTCGGGCGGAACGAAATAGGTATGCGTGCCATTCGCCTCCGTCGCCGCCAGTTGCAGCATCTTCGGATGCAACGCGGCGAGTACGACGGGGATTTCCTCCTTCGGCTTCGGAGCGCGATAGAGTGCGCTCTTCATCTTCGGGAGGTACTCCTTCATATAGCTGTACGGCTTGTCGTAGCTATGGCCGCGCAGGTTGCTGACCAACGGCTTGTGGCTGACGCCAATGCCAAGCAGGAAGCGTCCACCCGATACATCGGCCACGGTTTTGGACGCCGCCGACATCGTAATCGGGTCGCGGGCCCAGATGTTCGCGATGCCGGTTGCAAATACGATGCGCTCGGTGTGCGCCGCCATGTAGGCGATATGGGCGAAGGGCTCGCGCCCGACCGCTTCAGGCACCCACATCGCGCCGTAGCCGAGCTTTTCGGATTTGCGCGCGAACTCCACGCTCTCGGCCGCCGTCATGCCGTCAAGGAAGAACCAAATGCCAAGTTTGCCGATATCCATGGTTTCCTGATTAGCCCGCTCGGCCGTGGCTGGCAAGCCGGGGGATATTGTGGCGGTTCCTTTCTGGTTCGGAGCGCGATAGATTTCGTGACGTTCCGCCAATGGACGAGGCCGGCGCACGGATGAAAATCCGGCTGGCGCCCGCCAATTCGGGTGCGTTGAGCGTGATGATTCAGCCGTAGCATTGACCGGACGGATGGCCAATGACCTGGTCGCGCGGCGGCGCGCAGGCACCCGGCGCGCAGCAAATTGAAGCGATCAGAATCAACCTGGAAGCAGGATACATCGATGAAAATCGGACTGATGTTCGTCAACTCGGGACCGTTCAGCCGGCCTGAATTGCTGGCCGAACTCGCGCGCGGCGCGGAGCAATGTGGCGTCGAATCCATCTGGACCGTCGAGCACGTGGTGATTCCGCACGACTACCAGTCGCCCTATCCATATTCGAAGACCGGCAAAATCCCCGGCGGCGAAGATGTGTCGATTCCCGATCCGCTGCTGCCGCTGTCGTACGCCGCCGCCCTTACCAGCAAGATTCGGCTGTGCACCGGCGTGGTGATTCTGCCGCAGCGCGATCCGCTCTACCTCGCCAAGCAGTTGGCCACACTCGACGTGCTTTCGCATGGCCGCGTCACGCTGGGTATAGGCAGCGGATGGCTCAAGGAGGAATTCGATGCGCTGGGCCTGGATTTTCATAGCCGTGGGGCGCGCACCGACGAGGCGATGAAGGCGTTGCGCACGCTGTGGCGCGACAATCCTTCGAACTTCCATGGCAAGCACTTCAATTTCGGCCCCGTCGTGAGTTTTCCCA
>JBOHWJ010000618.1:0-2929 GCA_050736495.1 Binataceae bacterium (SeqCode)
GTCGATGGCGCCGCGTTCGTGCGTGCAGTAGTTCTCCAGGTATTTCAGCAGCGCGTCGAGTCTGGCGTCGCGCGCAATCTCGCCGCCGAGCTTCGCGCGCATCGCGGCGATTTCCTCCAGATGATCCGGTGTTCTCCGCGGCGACGCCGTCAACTCGTCGAAGCTGCGCTCGCCGACAAGGCGGTTGATCACGATCGCGCCGAGCCTCAGTCCTTCGGCCTCCATCTGATCGACCAGTTCGAGCGCCTCGTTGAGCCGGTCTTCCTCCGCCGTTGTCACCAGCACGAAACGCACTCCCGGCGAACGCAACAGCGCCTCGGTCTTGCGCAAGCGATCGGTGATAGCGTCGGCCGCTTCGGCCGCGGCGCCGAAGAACTCCGACACCGACGAGAGCGTGCGCGTTCCGGCGAAGCGTTCGATCTCGCTCACGACGAAACGCGCCGCCCGCCCGGCCAGGCCGAGAGCGGTCTTGCCGGCGGCGGCGCCGGGCATGAAGAACCATCGCGCGGTGCGCGAATCCAGCAGCCGAATGAGGTGGGCGGGCGCCTGGATGAAGTCGAAGGCATGGCTCGCGGGCGGGGTATCCACTATTTCGATATCGAAGCGCCCGGCGCTGTGGAGGTCGTAGAGTTGCTCCAGCGCGGCGTAAGCTTCGGAGCCGGCGAACTGCTCAGTGAGGCTGCGGTAGAAGGAATTTTCAAGGATGTGGCGGCGCGCGGCCGGCGTCCGCACGAATCGCTCTACCAATCCGTCCCATGCGCGCTTTACGTCGAGCACCATCGCGGCCACGCGCAGCGAGGGATCCAGCCCGGCGGCGCGCAACCGCCGCGCGTCGAGGCGTGTCGGGCGCGCACTGAGCCGCTCGAGACCGAGCGCGTCGCGCAGGCGGCGCGCGGGGTCGACCGTGATGACGGCGGTGTCAAGACGCTGGGTGGCGGCGGCGAGGCCGAGCGCCGCGGCGATAGTGGTTTTGCCCACGCCGCCGGGACCGAGCACGATCAGGGTCGCGCCTTTTTTTAACAGTTCCCTCATTCGATTTGGACCGGGCCTGCAGGTCGCCGCCGATGGATCGCGCAAAGATAGCATTGCGCATGAGCGCGCGCATTCGACCGCGGCGCGGGCAGTTTGCCTGGCGGGCATGCACCGGTTTGTGGATAACCCATTGTGGACAACGGTTGACACCAGAACGTGCGGCGCGTGTCCGCGCTGTTTCGGCGCGGCAGCGGCGGTAATACAATCGCCACAACGAAGGGGATGGGGCGAACGGGCGGAGGGTTTTACAGTGGAGTTAGTCGCGGTTGTGGTTGGCCTCGTGGCAGGCGCGATAGTTGGATGGGTCGCGGGAGCGGGGTGGGCGCGCTCGCGCAACGAACCGGCTATTCGCGAAGCACAATCGCGTGCCGCCGGGGCGAGTGCCGAGGCTCAGACGCTGCGAACGGAATTGGAGGGCGGTAAGCGCGAACTCGCTGAGCTACGCACCGGACTCAGCCGCGCCGAAGCCGCGCGCGCCGCGCTGGAGGCCAGCATTACAGAGACCCGCCGCAATCTCGAAGAGCAGCGCGCGTTGCTTGCGGAAGCCGAAAAACGGCTCGCCGATACGTTTAAGGCGCTCGCGGCCGAAGCGCTCAGCGCCAGCAACCGCGAATTCCTCACACTTGCCGACCAGAAGTTCGCATCCGTGCGCGTTGAAGCGGCGGCCGGGCTCGAAGCGCAACACAAGGCGATACAGAGTGTAGTCATGCCGGTAAAGGAGTCTTTGGACCGAATGGATGAGCACATTCGGTTATTGGAAAAGGCGCGCAGTGAAGCCTATGGCTCGCTGTCAGAACAGGTGAGGGCGCTTATCGATACTCAGTCAGAGCTTCGCTCCGAAACCGCAAGCCTGGTCAAGGCGTTACGGGCGCCTGCCGTGCGCGGACGATGGGGTGAGATTCAACTTAAGCGCGTGGTGGAACTCGCCGGGATGATCGAGCATTGCGACTTTTACCAACAGCAGAACGTGCGGACCGAGGATGGGAAACTGCGTCCGGATATGCGCGTGCAGCTCCCCGGCGGCAAAAACATCGTGCTGGACGCCAAGGCACCGCTGCAAGCGTACCTCGACTCGCTTGAAGCGACCACTGACGAACTACGTATCGCAAAGCTCAAGGAACACGCGCGCCAGGTGCGCGATCACATCACCAAGCTATCCGCCAAAGCATACTGGGATCACCTTCAACCTACACCCGAGTTCGTTGTGCTTTTTCTGCCCGGCGAGACGTTCTTCAGCGCCGCATTGGAGCAAGACCCATCGTTGATCGAACAGGGAGTGAGTCAGCGTGTGATCCTCGCCACGCCTACCACGTTAATCGCACTGCTCAGAGCGGTCGCGTACGGATGGCGCCAGGAACGGTTGGCCGAGAACGCGAAACACATCAGCGAGCTCGGTCAGGAACTTCATGATCGGCTCGCAACTATGGCCGGCCATTTCTCGGCGTTGGGCTCCTCCCTGAAGATTGCCGTGGAGAAATACAACAGCGCGGTCGGATCGATGGAGACCCGCGTTCTGATTTCGGCGCGTCGCTTCAAGGAGCTTGGCGTCACCTCGAAAACTGACATCGGCGAGCTGTCGCCAGTTGACAGTATCCCGCGCGAGGCGAGTATCGCCACCAACGGGGAATTGCTTGCGGCATCCAAGTAGGCGCCGCGATCTACGCGGCCTTCGCGGAAAGGCGCGCGGGCGTGAGCTGACACTCCACCATGTGCCCCTCCTTCATAATCACGTCGAGCCGCGCGCGATCCTGCAGTATGGTGATGTCCTTGACCGGGTCACCGTTGACGACCAGCAAATCGGCGAGCTTGCCGCTTTCGATTGTCCCAAGTTCATCCTTCATCCCCATCAGTTCGGCGCCGTTGCGAGTCGCCCACGTGATAACGTCGAGTGCCGGAA
>JBOHWJ010000619.1:0-3173 GCA_050736495.1 Binataceae bacterium (SeqCode)
GCGCGACTATCACCAGTCTTTGTTATCGTCGTCCTTCGGATCGCCGGCCCGATGACGCATGAAGTTGACGACGTCTCTGGCCGTCCCTTTGTCGCCGAAATTCAAGGCTTGGGTGAAGCGCTCCGCGATGAGCCGCATCAACACGCCCTCCTCCGGGTCGACCTCGATGGCGAGCGCGGACAGCCGATCCATTGCGACCCGGATGGCGGCGAGCGCGGCCGCGTAATCGCCACTTTGGCGTTTGACCGCGGCTTCGGCCAGCCGCGCCCTGACCTCGGCTATCGTGGGTCGGGCCTTGGCGCCGACGAGGAGTTCGAGTTCCTTGAGACCGTCGGCGAACTTCAGAAACGATTCGAAGGTGATAACATCAATCGGCACTCTGAAATTCTCCCTTTGCGCGCCTCTTCGATCAAGGCGTCAAGGCTGTAAGGCGCCATTGGGGGTTAGGGAAGCTCTGCGCAAGCTGTCGTGTGGTCATTCCGAGCGCCTCTGGCGGAGCTTTAGGCGAAGCGAGCAAAGGAGTCGGCGCCGTGCGTTTAGAATCAGCGAGGAATTCCGGATGGTGTTCTTTTTTCTGAAGTTTTTCCGGGATTCTTCACTTCGCAGACTCCGTTCAGAATGACAAAAATGGATCGTGCAGAGGTTCGTTAGCGGGGCGAAGCGCCTTTGGCGCGACCATGCCAAGGCGTGTGACGGCGAGTGTTTTCGCCGGCCGGTTCTGATACAAATATTTCGCTGGAAAGCCGATGGAGGACGACACTTCTCGATGAGAAGGAATCTTGACCGCCGCGTGGTGGTGACCGGTGTGGGTCTTGTCACCCCCTTGGGAACGGGTCTCGAAAAAAACTGGGAATCATTGATTGCCGGACGTTCGGGAGTCGGACCGATCACGCGCTTTGACGTATCGGATTTCCCCGCCCGCATTGCCGGCGAGGTGCGTGATTTCAATCCGCTCGACTGGATCGACAAGAAGGACGTCAAGAAGATGGACCTCTTTATCCAGTACGCGGTTAGCGCCGCCGAACAGGCGATGCGGCAGTCGGGCCTTAAGATCGACGAAAGCAACGCCGATAGCGTTGGTGTGCTGGTCGGCGTCGGCATCGGCGGACTCTGCACCATCGAGGAAAATCATCTTATCTTCCTCGATAGCCGCCTCAAACGCATCACGCCGTTCTTTATCCCTAAGTTGATCTCGAACCTCGCGCCCGGCCATATCGGGATTCGCTACGGTGCGCGCGGCATCAATATGACGACCACCAGCGCCTGCGCCTCGGGCAGCCATGCGGTGGGCGAGGCGTACCGCATGATTCGCGCGGGCTATCTGGACGCCGCGATTACCGGTGGCGCCGAGGCGGCGTTGACGTCGCTCGGCGTGGGGGGCTTCATCGCGATGCGCGCGCTGTCGACCCGCAACGATAATCCCGCGGCGGCGAGCCGTCCGTTCGATCGCGAACGCGACGGATTCGTTATGTCGGAAGGCGCGGCGGCGCTAATCCTGGAAGAGCGCGATCAGGCGATCGCGCGCGGCGCCAGTATTCTGGCGGAAATTGTCGGCTATGCCTCCAACGCCGACGCCTATCACATCACCTCGCCTTCACCCGCGGGGCTTGGCGCGGGCCGCTGCATGCGGCTGTGCCTCGAAGACGGTGACCTCGATCCAAATGAGGTCGATTACATTAATGCCCACGGCACCTCGACGCCGCAGGGCGACGCCGCCGAGACCCATGCTATAAAGCGAGTCTTCGGCGAACATGCCGCGCAAATCGCGGTCAGTTCGACCAAGTCGATGACGGGCCATACGTTGGGTGCCGCCGGCGCGATCGAATCGGTCTACACCGTGCTGTCGATCATGCGCGGCACCGTTCCGCCCACGATTAATTACGAATATCCTGACCCGGAGTGTGATCTGGATTATGTGCCGAACCACGCGCGAGCCGCAAGAATTCGGCTGGCGTTGAACAACTCCTTCGGGTTTGGCGGGACTAACACCACTCTGGCCTTCAGGCCGGCGGCTCAGAATTAGCGGACGCAAAAATGGGTTCGAGAATCGTAGCGACCGGGCGCGCCACCCCGCGCACGCCAATCACCAATCATGACCTCGAACGGCGGATGGACACCTCGGATGAATGGGTGCGCTCGCGCACCGGGATTTCGCAGCGATACGTCATCTGCAACGACGAATCGCTGGTCGACATCGCCGCCGAAGCCAGCCGCATGGCGCTGGAACGCGCCGGCATGAAAGCGACCGACTTGGAGGCGATAATCGTCGGCACGGTTTCCTCCGACTATGGCTTCCCATCGTTCGCCTGCCAGTTGCAGCATCGGCTCGGCATCGATTCGATTCCGGCCTTCGACGTTGCCGCCGCCTGCTCGGGCTTCATCTATGCGCTGAGCGTAGCTGATACCTCGATGCGCGCGGGAGAATGGAAACGCCTGCTGCTGGTCGGCGCTGACGCGCTTTCGACCATGGTCGACTGGGAGGACCGTTCGACCGCGGTGCTGTTCGGCGACGGCGCGGGCGCGTGCGCGATGGTGTCGGAGCCGGGGCCACGCGGCGTGCTCGGCAATCTGCTGCGCTCTTCGGGCGAATATTGGGAACTGCTTTCGGTGCGCAACCGCGGCACCCGGAACACCATGGATGCCGAGGTCAGGCGCAATCGCGACGACGCCATCAAAATGAAGGGTCCGGAACTGTTCAAGATTGCGGTCAAAGGTATGGAGGACGTGACGCGCAAGGTCGCCGAGCGCGCCGGGGTCCGCCTTGAGGACATCGCGCTCATCGTGCCGCATCAGGCCAATATCCGGATCATCAACGCGGTTGGGCAGCGGCTCGGGGTCGGCGCGGACAAGGTCTTCACCAATATCGATCGTTTCGGCAATACCTCCGCCGCCTCGGTGCCGATCGCGCTCGACGAGGCGGTCGAGGCCGGGCGCATTCACGACAACGACCTGGTCCTGCTCAACGCCTGCGGTGGCGGTCTGACCTGGGGAGCGAACCTCTTGCGCTGGTGAGCAGTTAGGGAACTCGTGCACAAGTCATTTTTGTCATTCTGAACGGAGTCCGCGAAGTGAAGAATCCCGGAAAACCTTCAGAAAAGCACAGAATCCGGGATTCCTCGCTGATTCTAAACGCACGTCGCCGACTCCTTTGCTCGCTTCGCCTAAAGCTCCGC
>JBOHWJ010000620.1:0-2264 GCA_050736495.1 Binataceae bacterium (SeqCode)
CCTGAAGGGGCTCGGTCTCGGCCAGCTTCCGGGCGCGTACGCTGAATTCGTCGCCTGCGGCGCGACCAGCCTGTTCCATCTACCCGACAACGTAAGCTCGCGCGACGGCGCGCTGGTCGAGCCGCTCGCGGTCGGACTTCATGCGGTCAACCGTTCGGGCGTGAAGGCTGGTGAGACCGCGATAATTATGGGCGCCGGACCGATCGGGCTCGCCGCGCTGACGTGGGCGAAAGGCAAGGGCGTCACTGCCGTGGTTTCGGAGATTGCGGCGGGCCGCGGCGAACTCGCGCGCAAGCTCGGCGCTGATGTCGTGCTCAATCCGCGCGAGAAAAATCCCGCCGCTCAAGTGCGCGCGATCACCGGCCGCAGCCCCGATCTCGTCTTCGAGTGTATCGGCGTCAAGGGCACCCTCGAGACCGCCGTCGAGATGGTCGGTCCGCAAGGGAAGGTGGTGGTCGTCGGCGTCTGCATGGAGTCCGATAGCATCACGCCGGCGCGTTGCATCCTGAAGGAAGTCAGCGTCGATTTCGTGCTTGGCTACACGCATGCCGAGTTCGACGAGACTATCGCGGCGCTCGCGGGCGGGCGTATCCAGCCACAGGCGATGGTGACCGACGTAATCGAAGTGGAGCGGGTGCCGGAGATGTTTCAGACGCTGCGCAAGCCCGGTGCGCACGCCAAGGTGCTGGTGGAGTTTCCGCACTGAGTGGTTTTCGGGCGGCGACTGCCGCAAGCCGGACGCGCGTTTCTGTTCGCCAGCCTTGCGCGCAGGGCGGACGGGCGCGTCAGCGCGCGAGAAATTCGATGACCGCCGCCAGCGCCACCGGCTCCAGCAGCGACGGCGCATGGCCCACGCCGGGGACCTCGGCCATCCGCGTACTCCTGAGCACGGTGCACATCCGCTTGGCCGTCGCCGGTGAAAGAATGTCGCTCTCCGCGCCGCGCACGACCAACAGCGGCGCGCTTATTCGTGCGTATGGCACCCACAGATCGAGCGGGCGCGCGGCGGTTCCGGTGCGGCGCATATTGCGTATCGCCGGGTCCATTTTCCACGTGAGCTTGCCGCCCGGCGCCGGTTTAACGGCGAATCGGACGAACTCGCGGAGCGCTTGATCCGGCGCGCTCCGCAATGGCGGATAATGCTCCCGATAGTAGGCCGCCACTTCCCCGAGATCGCTGAACTCGTTAGGCGCCTCGGTCATGTAATTGGTTATCCGGTTGATCCCCGCCGGGTCGGTCTCCGGGCCGATATCGTTGAGCACGATGCGCTCGACGCGCTCCGGGTATCCCCCCGCGTACATCATGGAAATGACGCCGCCCATCGAGGTGCCGACCAGCGTTACGCGCCCAAAGTTGAGCGTCTCGAGCAAGGCGGCGAGGTCGCTTGCGTAGTTCGGAGCGGCGTATTCGCCCGGCGGTCCCCATTCGCTGTCGCCGCGGCCGCGCACGTCGAGCGCCAATACCTGGTATGCGCCGGCCAGATGGGGCGCGAGCGCGTCGAAGTTATGCGCGTTGCCGCTTAGTCCGTGAATACACACCAGCGGAGGTTTTCCCGCACCGCCATGGTCGAGGTAGTGCAGCTTGAGGCCGTTGACCGTTGCGAACCTGCTCACCGCCATTGGTATGACTCCCGTGGGTCTATGACTCCTCGCAAGCGCGCACGCGTGGCGCCTCGCCGGTCAAGCTATGCGCACCGGCGCGCCACTTCAATCAGAGGAGGATTCCACCAGTGTGCACAATTTTTCCGTTACGATTATGAGCCGGCGCCCGTCGCGAATGATCATTTGCTCGCGCTCGAACTCGTTGAGTTGCCCGGTGGTGCGCTGGCGCGAGGCGCCGACCAGTTCAGCCAGATCCGCATGCGTCAATTTGAGCGTCAACAGCCGTCCGCGCGCATCCTCGACTCCGAACTTTGTGCCCAACTCCAGAAGCGCGCCGGCCAGACGCTCGCGCACTGTGAGACCAACGAAATTCGTGTAGCGCTGTAGCATCACCCACCAGCGTCCGACCGTCACATCGAGCGTGCGACTGAGCCGTTGCAGCGGCACGCCCAGCACGATTTCGACGAACCTGGCGGGGTCGCCGACGCCGACCAGGCAATCGCTGAACGCGTCGCATCGAAACGGCCGCGTCGCTCCGGGCAACAATGAGGAGACGCCGAACACCTCGCCCGGCCCAACCAGTCCCACCAGCACGCGCTCACCACGATTCAGGAATGAAAGCTTGGCCACGCCCGATGCGAGGATATAGACATGCTTGGAGGC
>JBOHWJ010000621.1:0-8551 GCA_050736495.1 Binataceae bacterium (SeqCode)
CCCGCGCACAGGTCTCGAGTCCGGGGTGAATTGCTTCCCGCGACGCGGAGCGGAACCCGAAAACGATCCGATGGAAACCAGCACGAATCAGGTCCTCGACGGCGCGTTCGTCCGGCGCGACCCGACACGCGCAAAGCGAGAGCGAATCGAATGGGCGCCGCGCCCACTCGGTCGCCTCGCGCAGATCCCGCACCCGCTCAGCCGGATTGACACCGGGGAGCGGAGGCGGAATCCAGCCGTCGCAATATTCGATCACGCGGCGTTGTTCCGCCGCGATTCACCGCCCATCAGGATCGACAGCCCGCCTGCCTGCACCGGCTTTGGCCACGGCCACATCGGACCGAAGTCAACGAACTCCTCATGAAACTCCGCGGCTTCTCTCGTCCAGATTTGCTTCATCGCGAGGATTTTTTCCCGCAACGGCGAGAAGCGGCGTTTATAAACGCGAACGCCGGCCCAGCGCGAATTTAACTACCGCCTCGGGCCAAAGCGCGTCGGTGTGCACCGGCATCGGCGGCCGTTGCCGCGGCGTCCGGCGCATGATAATATATCACGCCGACTGTTTCGTATGCCCGTTCTGATGCTCGCCGGCGAGTCCTGCGGCCTCAAGCGCTTTTCGCTTCGCACCGTTGAGATCGTAATGGCGCCGCGTAACGATTCGCTGCGCATACAACCCGCCACCCGCCTGCACGTTGGTCACCTGGCGCCAGCCGCCAAAGGCGTCGGCGGTGAGGTCGCGGATAGCATGGAACAAGCGCAGCCGGTACTCGCCCTCGACGCCTTTGCCGGTGCTCATGTACTTGCGCACCAACGCACCGGTCGCCTCGTTTTCGAGATCGCTCACCGTGGGTGCGGTCAGGATTGAGCCGCCCGCGATGTCGTGCAGATGGCGCACCATCAGATTGTAATTGGCGGCCGCATGGTACTTGCCCGCGTTGGTAAAAAGCTCGTTGGGGAAGGCGGTGTGATCGGGGGTAATTTCGCAATTAGAGACCGCGGCTTCGAGTGCGGCCCGAATCAGCGTTGCATGGATGATCATCTCGGAAATCTTTTCGCGCACATGCGAGACTCCCGCGATACCGTTAGCCTCGGCGATGAGCTGCGTGAAGCCGACCAGTTGGTCGGCCTGCTCCGCCATGTCTGAAAGCCCACCCAACCGTTCCCACAGGCCCAGTGAATGGGCGAATACGGCTGCATGCTCGGTCTGTCCGTCGAGCAGCACGCGCTCATTAGGCACGAACACATCGTCGAGGATCACAAAGCCCTCGGGCATATGGTTTCGCGCCGAGAAGGGAAACGAACGGACATCCTGATGGCGCGGCGCGTAACTCGTGTTGATGATCTTCACACCCGGCGCGTTGACCGGCACCACGCAGGCAATGGCGTAGGATTCCTCGCCCTTGTGCATCGCCTTGGTCGGTATCACCATCAGCTCATGCGCCAGTGACGCACCGGTGATGTGCAGCTTGGCGCCGCGAATCACCACGCCCTTGTCGGTGCGGTCGATGACGTGGGTGTAAGCATCGGGATCGTCCTGCTGTGCGGGCGGCAAGCTGCGATCGCCTTTGGCGTCGGTGATACATTCAACGATCCGGATATCGCTCATCTGCGCCTTGTCGACGAACGCGCGAATCCGCTCGTGGAATTTCGGCAACGCCGCGCCAATACGCGTAGCCGCCGTGCTCAGGGTCATGATCGATTGATACGTGACAAGCGCGACAATGTCGGCGCCGTGCTGCATCGGGATACGCGCGCGCAGTTCCTCGTCGCTGCGCGGGATCGACATCAGCGGATTGCGCGCACCCTCGCCCGGTGAGTACCAGCGGTCGTAGCCTTGTGCGATGAGATCCACGGACTGGCCCAGGATCGGATGGTGTGGCAGGTCGTCGATTCGGTTACCTTCGAAGTAAGTTGCCCGCCCATCGGCGAGCGTCCTTTTGTACTGTTCTCCAGTCAGCATGTCGCAGCGGTCTCCTTACCCGCAACGCGGCGATAACGCGCGCGTATCTCCCGGGGCCATCCCGGCGTGCAGTTACGCTGATACTATCTTCGCGGACATCCGCGCAACTTCGGAGCCGCGCCAGGTCGATTGACCTCCGCAAAAGCGACCTAATCAGCCCCAAGCGCGTGGCACGTTCACCTGGAACAAGCGAACGTTGCGGCGCATCCGTCCGTTGGGGGCGTGGACGCGCTGGCCGGCTACAGTTCATCGGATTACATGAATAGGAGGAACAGGATCGGGGTCAACAGCGCCGCATCGGCGAGCACGCGTAATTGGTTGGCACCTATCCGGTCGCTGCGGGACTCCAAAGCGGCTAACGCGAAAGCGCTCAATCCAATCGCGGCGTACATCGGTTTGACGGAGGGGGGCGTGGAACCACGCAAAAGCATGTACGCCGTCACCGAGCCTATCAGCATAGCTGCTGGTCCGAGATACAAGGCCAGGATTCGTGTAATGCCGGGCTTCATAGTTCGCCGCGCCGCGCGCTGATGCGCGCGCTCCCAGCACTCGATTCCGGTCGCATTGATCCAAAATATGGCGATCAGCAAACCAAAAGGCGCGATGAACAGTTGGGCGCGATGCGGTTCCAAAGCTGCCCAAGTGGGAATAGACACGCCCCATGCGAACAGAGCCGCAACTGTCAGCTCCTTTGGCCAATGGGTCTGAAACTTTCCCGGTGCCAGATGGACCATGGCGAAATACAGGGTCACTGCGGCGGCCAGCCAAAACCCATTTCGCAGGATGGCCGGATTGAGACGGCGGAACGACAACCAGGCAGTCACCATGAGAACCAAAGCGAACCACGGGACCATCCTGGCGCGATTCCGGCGATAGAAACGATGACGTGCGCTCTGGTCCGGCGCCGCTCCGTCGCCCAGCCCGTCAAAAACGCGATCGGCCACGTACACCAGCCACACGCACAGGCCCAATACCGCGACCGAGACCGCGTCGACAGGAACCCGAAGACATTTCGCGAACAGGACTTCCCATACTACCGCCACCAGCACGGCGTCCAGGCTGAGGAGGTTGGGCCAAAGCCAGAACGGCGGCGGCTTCGTCTTCGTTTGTGAAAGAGAGCCGCGTCGTTCAGAAAGTTTGGGCAAACCTGCCAACAGATGTGCCGATGAATTGAGAACTCTATCTCTCACGAAAGGTTTCCGATCGCTGCATTGCCAGCGTCAAATGACATTGTCGCGATGTTCATGATCTCCTCGAACACGGCGTCGACGAACCCGTCGGGGCTTCAGATTCCCATCGCCGCCGGCCGAAATGATGGTTCAAACGTGGACAAAAGCGCGCGAGAGCGGGATCGATCGAACGTCAATCACCTGAAGTATGCGACCTGTGTAGGGTCCAACTGGACGCGATGGTTTCAGAGCTTGGCCAACTGCTACATCTTCCGCACCTAAGCTGACACGCTACTGCTTCGGCGCCGCCGGTACCATCGCGTCGACTTGCAGCGGAATCTCGAAGCGCACGCTCTGCGGAAGCTTGCACACCTGGTCGTTGCATTCCTGAAATTGGAGCGTCCCCGCAAGCTTGTATTCTCCCGGCTGGAGCCGCTGCTTCAGGAGGATATGGCCGACCGCCCTGAACTTGCCCGTATAGACTGGCAAGGTCTCGCCCAATGCATCGAACCTGAGCGGCGTGGGTGCGGGAAAGTTCAGCGTCTGGTCCGCGACGATTTCGTCGTCGAAGGTGAGCGCCGTCGCGATGTAGTTGCCGGGCAATGGGTTGCCGTAGATATGCCAGCCGGGCGAAAGCTCGAAATCAGCCGCGATCCCGAGGCGCTGTCCGCTGAAACTGCGCGCATCTGACAGCACGATCTTTGCCGTAACGTCGCCGGTCCTGACAATCGCGGCGCTGTTGCCCACGCCGGTTTGAAAATCCTTGAGCAACACTTCCGAAGCGGTCGGGCGCGTCTGGTAATCAGGCAGAAAGAGTTTTTCCCTTACCGTGCCGTCCGCCGCGATCAGATATTGTCCGGGGAAGGGCATTCCGTGGAAGCGCTTCACGTCCAGTGGGACATTGGTATTGAGGATTTCGAACTTGCGGATCACGATGCTGCCGGCGTCGGAAAGCAACGGGTAGCCGATGCTATTCGCCGTTGCGAAGCGACGCAGCACCTCCTGCGAATCGTAACTGATAGTCGCTATGTTGACGCCGTTGCGCTTAAGCGCGTCCATCGAATCTTGCAGCTCGACGAGCTGCGAGCGGCAGTAGGGTCACCAATCGGCGCTACGGACGAAGACCAGGAGCAAGCCGTTCGGCCCCGTCAGCCCGTCGAGCGTCCATTGCTTGCCGTCCTGATCGGGCAGCGTGAACTGCGGCACTTTTTCGCCGACCCTTGGCCCCGTCTTTAGATCGTCATTTTGCGCCGCGACGAAGTCATTCCACAGCTTCGGATCGACCTTTTCGCCTGCGCCCATGACCCTGAGCACTTCACGGAAGGCGTTGGCCTTGGCCTCCGCATCCATCGTGAGGCCGGTGTTAGCAGTGTCGGCTGGGTCCATCAAATCCTCCAATTCACGAATGCGGTGGCCGCGCTTGTGCGGCCACTTCCCCGAACGCTCGTGCCTATCTCGCGAATAGATCCGGGGTAACGAGGCCGCCGCCGCGTCCGCAGTCTACTCGAGTCTGCCCACACTCTATCGGGCGGTTACGCATCGAGACAACCAAGAAACGTGCATCGCTCTCGGCTCGGATCGATCAGATTTTTCTTTATGGGATTTAATCCTCGCATGCACGCGCGCTTGCGGGTCGAGTTCGCGATCGATGTGGAAGAAGTTCCATGCGAGAACGTAAATGGGCATAAGTCATGGGTGGCGTTGATAGCCCGTCGCGCACCTAACAGCAGCGCCTTATGGAGGAATCGGATGGCAGCCACCGCAAATCGACTCACACTCGCTCCCGCCGATCCGCACAACCTCAAACTCGCAAGCAACGTTCATCCCGAAGGATGGATCAATCCTGAACCGGCGCCGCGCTACAACCTGGTCGTGATCGGCGCGGGAACGGCGGGGCTGGTGACGGCGGCCGGCGCCGCCGGTCTGGGCGCGAAGGTCGCGCTGGTGGAACGTGATTTCATGGGCGGCGATTGTCTGAACTTCGGCTGCGTGCCGTCGAAGGCGCTCATCCGCAGTGCGCGCGCGGCGGCGCAAGTCCGCGATGCGGCACGAGTCGGCGTCGAAGTGCCGCCGGGAACCCGCGTCAACTTCCCCGCCGTGATGGAGCGAATGCGCCGGTTGCGCGCCGAACTCAGCGTCAAGGACTCCGCCGAGCGTTTTCGCGGACTCGGTGTCGACGTTTTCATCGGCGAGGCGCGCTTTGCCTCGCGCGACACGGCCGAGGTCGCCGGCAAGACGTTGCGCTTCAGCCGGGCCGCGATTACGACCGGCGCGCGCGCCGCGGCGCTGCCGCTCCCGGGCCTTGCGGAATCCGGTTATCTGACCAACGAGACGGTCTTTTCGCTGACCGGGATGCCGCGGCGGCTGGCCGTCATCGGCGGTGGGCCGATAGGGTGCGAGCTAGCGCAGGCGTTCCGGCGCTTCGGCGCCGAAATCACGATACTGGAGGTGATGCCACGGATTCTGATTCGCGAGGACCGCGACGCCGCCGAACGAGTCGAGCGAGCACTCATGCATGATGGCGTCAACGTACTTACCGGATGTAAAATCCTGCGAATCGAAAAGCGCGGCGGCGAGAAGGCATTTCGCTTTGAACGCAACGGCGCCGCGGGCGAACTGATGGTCGATGAAATCGTCGTAGGCGTCGGCCGCGTGCCCGGGGTCGATGACCTGAATCTGGAGGCCGCTGGCGTCGAGTACGATCGCCAGAACGGGATCAAGGTCAACGATTATCTGCGCACTACGAATCCACGCATCTTCGCCGCCGGCGACGTTTGCTCGCAATATAAGTTCACCCACATGGCGGACGCGATGGCGCGAATCGTGATCCGCAACGCGCTCTTCTTCGGCCGCGCCCGCGCCAGCGCGCTCACCATCCCCTGGTGCACTTACACTGACCCGGAAATCGCCCACGTCGGCCTGTACGAGACCGATGCCAACGAGCAGGGCGTGCGTATCTCGACCTTCGTGCAGGAACTGGCCGAGGTCGACCGCGCCGTGCTCGATGACGGAAGCGAGGGCTTCGTGAAGGTCCATGTCCATCAGGGCAGCGATCGCATCGCTGGTGCGACAATCGTAGCCAGCCATGCGAGCGAAATGATCTCGGAGTTGACGATCGCGATCGCGGAACGGATCGGGCTCCGGGCGTTGGCCGACACCATCCATCCCTATCCGACCCAGTCCGAGGCGATCAAGAAAGTCGCCGACGCCTACAATCGCACGCGCCTGACTCCGTTCGCCAGGCGCCTGTTTGAGCGCTTGCTCGCCTGGCGCCGATGACGGGCCGCGGGCTGAGGAGACTGTCATTTCGGGAACTTCGCGTTGTCGTGCCGAGTCTCTCAAATTCTGTCAACGCAACCGGCCAGAAACGCAACACCGGCAAGCCTAAATCCTGGCCTTTGGATACCGTTCGCGCATCCATACTGCGAACTGTTCCGGCGCCGCCATGGTCGAGAGCCGTCCCTGACGTACGAGTGCCCAGTCGTCGAACTTCCCGGACTGTTTGATCTCCGCCAATGTCATTGGCGGCTCCAGGCGGCCGGCGAATTCCAGATCGACCACCGCGGATTTCGGATTCTTCGGATCGTCGCGCGGCTGCGATCTCACGACGCTCATTCCGACCACGCTCGAGATGCCGCCACTGTGATAAATGAAAACGCGGTCGTTCGGCCGCATTTCACGAATGGCGCGGACCGCTTGCGCATTGGTCACGCCATTCCACACGGTGCGTTTTTCGCGCTCGAGATCGTCGATTGAGTAGGTCTCCGGGTCGGTCTTGGCGAGAAAGTAGCTCATAGGCGCGCCCCTTAGCCGCGATTTGGGGTAGATTTAACACAAGCGCCTCCGACGGTGGCGATTTCGCCGCGCAGGGATTCTGGTGCCAGAACTGCCTGACGTCACTATATATGCGGAAGCTTTGCGCACGCGCATCCTCGATCACAAGCTGATTCGCACGCTAGTGAAGTCGCCGTTTCTGCTGCGCTCCATCGACCCTCCAATGAGCGCAACCCACGGCAGGACGGTCCACGACGTCCGTCGGCTGGGCAAACAAATCGCCATCGGCGTCGCAGGCAATTTGTGGCTCGTGCTGCACCTCAAAATCGCCGGGCGGCTGCATTGGAAGACTTCCGCCCCCAAACTGGGCAGTAGAAAGCTGCTGGCCGTGTTCGAGTTCGATAACGGCTGGTTGTGGCTCACGGAAGCGGGCACGCAGCACCGTGCTTCGCTCCACCTGGTCGAGGACGAAGCCGGCCTGCAATCGCTGAATGCCGGCGGTGTCGAACCGCTCGAGGCAAGCCTCGCCGCATTCACCGCCGCGCTGCGCTCGGCTAATCACACGCTGAAGCGCGCGCTCACCGACCCGCACATCTTCAGCGGCATCGGCAACGCGTATTCCGACGAGATTCTGCATCGCGGGCAGTTTTCGCCGGTCGCGATGACGCAGAAGCTGACGGCGCAAGAAATCGAGCGCCTCCATGACGCCACCCGCGCGACGCTGCTCGAATGGACCGATCGTATGCGGGCGGAATTGGCGGGTGCATTTCCTGAGAATGTAACCGCGTTTCAGCCTGGCATGGTGGTCCACGGCCGCTATGGTGAGCCGTGCCCACGCTGCGGCGCCAGGGTCCAGCGCATACGCTATGCGACCAACGAGACCAATTATTGTGCGCGCTGCCAGACTGGCGGGCGCCTGCTCGCCGACCGCGCTTTTTCCCGACTGCTACATGAGGACTGGCCGCGCACGCTTGACGAACTCGAAGCCCTCAAGAAACGTCGGTATTAATTCTCAAGCCTCGAGATAGTCTGCGACCCGCCGGCGCGACGTTCCGCTCTCACAGCGGGCGAGTGGGTTTAGTACAGCCGTCGCGTTGGTTTGGCCAAGCCGGAGCGGTAGCGAAAAGCGATGCGTTCACGGAGCCCGGAATCGTTCTGGTTGGCCGCTAGTTCTGCGCGATTGTCGGCAAGAGAATTGCCACCCGGATTAGGTCGAACCAACTCAGCATTTAGATTTTCCGTGGAATTTACCCCCAATGCATCCCTCAGAAAATTGGCCGTGCCGCTCGCATCAGTTCGCGTGAAATATTCGTCGACATTGAGGCCGGTAAGTAGATTGGCGGTGGGGCTGGGCGGGCTGGCGCCGTTCAACTCCTGCACCGGGTTGAGGCCATCGTAGAGAAATTGGGTGGTCGCGCTGCCGACTGTCTTTTCCGTCCGGCGGCCGAACGCATCGTAGACGAAGGCCGCAGTGGCGCCGCCGCTGATCGCCGTCAGGTGATTGCGCGCGTCCCAGGTGTTGGTGCCGTCGCCAATCAGATTGCCGTCGCGTCATAGCTTAGCGTCCGCGTGCCGAAGGCGGTCATGCCATTGTCGGCGTTGAACGTATTGCCGCTGACGCTGGCGGGCAGCGTCACGGACGCGAGGC
>JBOHWJ010000622.1:0-1910 GCA_050736495.1 Binataceae bacterium (SeqCode)
GGTGGGTTTGCCGTTAATTTCGAACCAGATTGAGTCGTGCATACTGCACGTTATGCATGACCCTCAATCGGCGAGCGCTTCGATAACGAAGTCGCTCTGCTCCATGATTTGCCGGCGGGTTTCGTCCGGGGCGGGTTTGGCCGGTGTTGGCTTGCGGTAGCTTTTCAGGCTCACGCCAGGCAGGCGTTCGGCCAGCCGGCGCATGAGCTGATCGATCATGACGTCGCCGCGAGCCTTGTTGATGTCGAGCAACGCCACCGTCCCGGTGATTTTGGCCGGCCGTTTGGCGAGTGTGCGCCTGACCGGCACCCTCTCGTCGGTGGGATCGAGAATACGTGTCATGGCATCTCCTCAATTTTGCGACTGGTCGGGATCGAGCCCCAAATTCCACTCGCCCGTCCGCCGAACATCGCGGACCATTTTCCCGCTGGCCCGCCAGCCACCACTATATGGATATTCCTGGTGTTCTGGAACTTGGGAATTTTCTTATTCAGCTCTTCCTCGCTGCGTTCGCGCCGGTTGGGTGTGTCGGCCGCGCCCAATCCGCCAAAGTCCTCGGTCGGCAGCAATTCGCGCAACGGACGCGCGGTGACTTCCTGGATACGTTGCCGTATGTTTTCCTTGGTCCAGCGATCATGCCAAATCGTATCGACGTGCTCGGGCGAAATCACCAGCAGGATGTCGCCGAAGTTATGCGTCTTCGGATGCCATGAGCTTTCGACGCCGAGCCCAATGCTCCCGACCACGGCGCGCGCCGTGCGCGAGGTCTGATCGGCGATCTGATGGGGTCCGCCTTCCAGGCCGAAACACGTGACGACGCTGTCGCCGGCGTCAAAACCGCGCTCGACGTGAAGCGGCTCCCATGGGCTTTTTTCCTCGAATTCCGCGAAGCATTGGGTAAATTTGCTGGCCGAGCCGAAGGCTGCCCGCTCGACTTCGCCGGGACGGCCGCCGCCGACGTTGCGCACGATCAGCTTCACGGCACGTCCGATGGTGGCGTTGGCGCGGTTGCCCTGTCCGAAAACATTGATTCCCATGTTCATCCCGATCCGGTGGCGGATGGGACCGTTGACGACGATTATGGGCGTGGCGCCATAGGTGGTCGCGGTCACGCCGTGGATGTTGAACTCGGGCGTGCAGATGACTTCGACCGCGGCGATGACGACCGGCAGATATTCCGGCTTGCAGCCCGCCATGACAGCGTTGATCGCGATTTTTTCGATGGTCACCGGCGCATAGTTGGGCGCGCAATTGCCAACGACTTGCTGCGCGTCGCGCCGCGTTCCCTTGAGCATCCGAATCACACGCTCCGGCGTCGGTGGAATCACCGGCAGCCCGTCCGTCAGCCCCTGGTCGAACATGAACTCGAAGGGATCGTCCTGGTCGGCGATCTCAATGCGGCGAGCGCGCAGCGGGCTTGCCCCCGCCTCGGCCTGCAAACGCTCCGCGATCCCGGGCTCAACCGACTTCGAGCCGCATCCGGGACGGCTGTCAGGATACGACGTCCATTCGATTACCGGCTCGGGCGCGTACGCGAGCCGCGCCAGTTCAGCATAGAGCGTCTGCCAGTCGCGCCTGTCGAAACCAATAAAGCGCTTCAGTTCCGTGCCGGCGCCGTCGATCAGGATTATCGTGGGGACGATCTCGATATCGTGGCGAAAGGAAACCGCGAGAGCCGAATCATCGAGCATCGGCACGCTGAGCTTATGCCGCGCGGCCAGCGCCTCGTTGCCCTCACGGTCCTGCCCGATCGCGACGACGTCGACGTTGGCGCCGAAGGCGCGATGGGCGTGCTCAATCAGTGGCATCGACAAGCCGCAGGTGGGGCAATCCTCTTTAACAAAGCAGAGCAGAGCTGGCCGTGCCGTCGGAAAGGTGCGGGTCCTGCCTTGTAAGTCATTAAGTGAGAA
>JBOHWJ010000623.1:0-4008 GCA_050736495.1 Binataceae bacterium (SeqCode)
GGTACGATGTCGCCGGGCAGGAGTCACCGACTGTCCGCGCATTGATTGTCGGGAGCCGGAGGCGAGTCGTGAACAAGCGCATTTACTTCAACGCATTTCATATGAACTGTGCGGTCCACCAATCGCCGGGACTGTGGATGCATCCGGACGACCAGATGCACAAGTACACCGACCTCGAAACGTGGGTGGAATTGGCCAGGCTGTTGGAACGGGGCAAATTCGACGCGCTTTTTCTGGCGGACGTAATTGGTGTCTACGACGTCTACCGCGGGGGCCGGCAAACCGCGTTGATGCAGGCCGCGCAGGTACCGGTAAACGACCCGGCCCTGCTCATTCCCGCGATGGCTTACGCGACCGAGAATCTGAGCTTCGCGTTTACCAGTTCAGTGCTGCAATATCATCCGTTCATCTTCGCCCGCATGATCTCCACCCTCGATCATCTGACCAAGGGGAGAATCGCCTGGAACATCGTCACGTCGTATCTGGAGAGCGCGGCGCGCAACCTTGGAGAGCCGGGCCTACTGCCGCATGACGAACGATATGACATGGCCGAGGAGTATATGGAGGTCTGCTACAAGCTGTGGGAAGGCAGTTGGGAAGATGGCGCGGTGATCAAAGATCGGGAACGCGGGATATATGTGGATCCATCTCTGGTCCGCGACATCAGTCATGAGGGAAAATACTTCAAGGTACATGGCTGTCACTTATCGGAGCCTTCACCACAACGCACGCCAGTACTCTTCCAAGCCGGAAGTTCGCCGCGAGGCAGGCAGTTCGCGGCGCAACACGCGGAGTGCGTCTTTGTGAATGGCCCGACACCGTCTGTGGTGGGCCAGTATATCCGCGATACGCGGGAGAGGGCCCGTTTGCGCGGCAGGAAGCCGGAGGATCTGCTCTTCTTCATGTATGCGAAGGTGATTACCGGAGATACGGAAGCCGCCGTGCGCCGTAAGTACGAAGAGTATTTGGAACAGATTGACTATGAAGGGGAGCTCGCACTGATGAGCGGCTGGTCCGGAATCGACTTTGGCCAGTTCGAGCTCGATCGGCCACTGGAGTATACCGAAACCAATGCTGTCCGCGGCCTTATGCAGGCGTTCACGAAATCAGATCCGAGCCGCAAATGGACCCTCAGGGATGTGGTTAAATCGCTCAGCGGGGTGATGTATGGGACTCCCGAACGTCTCGTCGACACCTTCCAGGCCTGGATCGACGCGGGTGTGGACGGGTTCAATCTTGCCTACGTAATCACGCCCGGCACGTTCGCCGACTTCGTCGATGGCGTGGTTCCCCTGATGCAGCGCCACGGATTGATGCAAGCCGATTATCAGGAAGGAACGCTGCGGGAGAAACTCTTCGGCAAAGGTCACGCGCGGCTGCCCGATGCACATACCGCCGCGCAGTATCGACAGCGATAAGGACCGCCCACTCGGCGCGGACACTGGAGCGCCGAAATGAGAATCGAGCGCCCCACCACCAAGCCGGTGTCGACTGCCGAGGCCGCTGTTGCGCGTTTGCGTCTGTCCTACGACCGCAGCACTGATAGCCGTGCCAGGTTGATGCCTCTCCATTGCGCGTACAGCAGTCTGATCGTTTCGTAATGACGCGGGTAGATGACGGCCCTGCGCGTATCGTTCATCAGGCTGTCAGTCGTAAAGGGTGGCTGGTCGTAGATAGCACCATTAACCGCATTTCCGTTGTACACGGTGACACCGTACTCGTCCGGGTTGCCAAGGACATGGCCGAATTCGTGAACAACGGCCTGTTTGTCGTTGACGCCCCATTCCTCCATGTTTGGCGTGCCCATCGTGCTGCCATCCAGCGTCATTTCGGCAAATTGCTTTCGGGTCTGCCATCCCGCTCCGGGTGGAGGGGTTGGTAACGCGAGATTGGTACACTGAATCTTGTACGAGTTTGCCGCGCTCGCGCTGTCCCAGCCGGTAACCCAGCGGATATCAAATTGAATATCCAGTCTCTTTGTGGGGTTGCCACCGCCGGCCGCGATGACGAGCACCGCATTGTTCCAAGCACCACAAATAGTCCGCTTCCAATTGTCCAGTTCCGATTTCGACGGGATGGTCCCGGTCGCGTCGGCCTTCGCCTTGTAACGTATGATCGGTGTGACGGTCAGAATTCGCCCCAGTTCATTGAACTGAAGCCGCGTGCTCCAGGCGTAATTGAGATTTGAGGCAGGCTGCGGCTCCAGACGAGTCCCCGCCACGTTCCACTGCCACTGGTGAATCGTCTGAGTGATGTTGACAGTCAGAATGGAGGCGGATGCGGTGGCGTCCGCACGGCGCGTAAACTGGGTTGCGGTCGCCCTGCCAAGCTCTTCAGGTGAGAGTAAAGAAGCAACTTGCACCTGGGAGGGCCCGCCCATTTGCCGGGCGCGGAGTTGGGTGCCTATGTCGTCATTGAGCTGCTGGACCGCATTCATCAGACATTTTTGGTACCGATCGGTAGTCTTCCAGTTTCGCTGCGAGTTCTTCCACGCGTCCCATGCGCCGCTTAGCTGATCCAGGTTTCCCGTATGGTTGTTGTAGTTGTTCAATGCAGTATCGACCGCGGCCATTAGCCCGCTGCGACTCTTGGGCGTCGCCGTTCGCGTCATCCAGTCTCTGTGGCTTATCATCTGTGCCTCCCCTCTTCTTCCCCGCGCGATTGTGTGCGAGGACGCGAGCGCGTCAAATCAGCTCAAGCCGCGTGCGGCTGTTTTCGTCCGGGATTTTGGTCTTCGCCGAGTCGAAATATATTGATGCCACGACCGCACGTCAGACGTTCTTAGATTGGTTTCCGGCCGGAAGCTTTTCAAGTTTTTTTCAGTGTCTTTAAGAAAACTTTTTTGCCGATCGATTTTGACGCGAGATCGTCGGCCGCGCTAGGCTTCGCGGGGTGCGACAATGCAAGACTCGGTTAAGCCTGCTTCAGGTGGCCGCCGCATGTTTCAAGCCATCAGAAATCCAAACCATCGTCCTGGAAGCGGGAACAAGGGGCGCGAGTCCAGCTCGAAGGATCACATTGGAAAGTTTGGGCGCTAAAGCCAAGTGCGAACCGGCCATGAAAGGTGGTGATTGGGCGCAATATTGCCACACTCCAGTCCACGCCATGCAGAGTGAAATGGCGGGGGTGACTGATAAACTTGGTCGGCACCTTCATCTTTGGTCTGAGTGGAGGGATCCTCGCCGTCCGCAAGCGGCTCGAATCTATTCGGTGTGCTGGTGCTTGTCGCTGCGGCCGCGCTTGGCGGCGGGATGATGCCGTCGGCGCGCGCTCGCGCGGACGCGGAACTCAGCTCGCGGATGCGCGCGATTCATGAACACTCGCGCTGGACCTACGGCGTGCCACGCATCCACGCCGAACTCGCGGCTGAGGGCATTGAAGTAGGGCGCAAGCGGATAGCGCGGCTGATGCGCACAGCAGGCTTGGTCGGCGTGAGCCGGCGCAAGTGGATGACCACCACCGTCCGCGATCGCGATGCGCGCCCAGCGCCCGATCTGGTCGAGCGCAACTTCGTCGCACCCGGGCCGAATCGCTTGTGGGTGGCCGACATCAGCTACATCCCGACCTGGGCGGGATTCCTGTATCTGGCGGTCGTGCTCGACGCCTTCAGCCGCCGGATCGTGGGCTGGGCGATGGAGACCCATCTGCGCACCGAGCTGGTGCTCGAAGCACTGAACATGGCGCTGGGGCCGCGCCGGCCCGCCGGCGTGATCCATCATTCCGACCAAGGCACCCAGTACACCTCGATCGCGTTCGGGATGCGCTGCCGCGAGGCTCGCGTGCGCCCGTCGATGGGCTCGGTGGGTGATTGCTTCGGCAACGCGATGTGCGAGAACTTCTTCGCCACGCTCGAATGCGAGCTGCTCGACCGCCGCCACTTCAAAACTCAGCGCGAAGCGCGCATGGCGGTGTTCGAGTTCATCGAGGGCTGGTATAACCCCCAGCGCCGCCACTCCGCTCTCGACTATCTGTCGCCAATCAACTACGAAAGGTCTCACTACTCAGAGA
>JBOHWJ010000624.1:0-13056 GCA_050736495.1 Binataceae bacterium (SeqCode)
CCACAGGTGGATGCGTCGCTGGCCGCATAGCTACCCCTAGCGCCGTCGATTCATGCGACCAGCCGCTTTCCCTCCATGCGTGAAACGGAACGAAGCTGGCTCGGCCGCGCGCGGCCGGCCGGCGCCTCGCGTTGCCGGTGTTTATCGGGGTGACGAATGCTTGTCCGGCGCGCCGTGAGAGCAACCGCTCCGCGTCGAGTTCGAGTACGAGTTGTGGCCACGGTTGGCATGCGCGCGCCTGGCGGGCAAGGCGTTCCAAATCGAGCCAGAAGAATACCATCGTGTTGATCAGCGCGTACCAGTCTTGCGGCGTGATGCTGTCGATGAGGCAGCGCGAGAGCGCGGCTGGTGGCATCGGCAACTGATCGCGGATGATCACTCCGCCGGGCAGGACCGTGCGCGAGCGGCGCTGATGGCGCTCGAGACGGTCGCGGTCGTCGCCGTGCACGCCGGCCCGATCGAGAAGTTGCGAGGTGCTGAACAAGCCGTCCCGCTCGATCGACGGCAAATTGCCCTCTTCGGCGAGGTGATACAGGCGCACAATTGTTCGACGGTGCATGAGGCTCACTCCGCGGTTGGATCAAGGTGTCGCGAGGTTTTTGTACGAATTCGATTTTACCCTACGCCGACCATAGTCGGAGAAGCGGCGCCAATTACCTCACAGGTAATTGAAAGTCGCCGCCGAACTGCCGAATCATATGCGTCAGGCATCGTAAACAGCCACGCGGCCGAAATTTAATCCGTTGCCCAACGATGGAGGCTGCAATGAGTAACGTCAACGATTTGGTCGATCGCTACATCGCCATATGGAACGAAACCGATGCCGGCCGGCGCCGCGACCTCGTCGCGCGCACTTGGACTGAAACCGCAAGCTACCTCGATCCGATGATGCAGGGCGAAGGGCCGACGGCTATCGACGCCATGATCCAGGCTGTGCAGCAGCGCTTCCCAGGACACCGATTTAGGCTGGTGGGCAACGTCGACTCATATCAGGACCGTGTCCGCTTCTGCTGGGAGCTCGCGCCCGAGGGCGGACCTGCGCTGGTAAAGGGGAGCGATTTCGGCCTGATTGCGAACGGGAAACTGGCGACTATTACCGGCTTTCTCGACCAGGTTCCCGCTCAAAGCTGAGAACGGTGACGCGTCAGTGAGAGATTAGTCCTTCGGCGGCATCGCTCCGGCGTGGGCCGGAGCGATGCTTGCCGGGGCTTTCGCATCGACCGGCTACACGGGAAAAGTGGACCTTCGCGGCCGCTGAAGCAGCGGCGTGTCACGGGCGCCTCAGTGCACCGCTGCGTAGGGAGGCCGATCTTGCGTGATCTTTGCGGGCCGCGCCTCGCCCCGCGCTGCAGGATGGAAAATCGGCGCAAGCGCGCTCGCGGCAACTGCCCTTGTCAGCGATTGAACCGGATACTTACTTCGGAGGTTTTACGATCGACATGAACGGTCGGCATCGGTGACAACCTGCAATGTTGTCCGCTTGCGCATTGGCCGGTCCGAATGTCGAAACGGTAACCATGCCAGGGACACTGGACGACACCCGCGGTCAGTTCGCCATTTTCAAGGGGGCCGAGCCGATGTGGGCAGACGGTAGGGTAGGCGGCCAGTTCGCCGCGGATCTCGACAACCTTGATTTTCGTGCGGCCAACCTCGATCAGCAGCGGCAACCGTTTATGAACTTCGTCGAGCAGCCCGATCGTCAAATCCTCCGGCGCCAGCGGACCGGCGACATTCCTGACAGTTTCGAGCCGGTCCTGCCGCAGTGTCATCATCGACACATCTTCGTCGTAGAGTTGAGCGTAGAGATTCAGGTAGAACTCGCGCATCGCTGTGATTCGTTCCTCCGGAATCCCCGGCACGAAAAAATCGACCACAACATCGGTGCGGCGGTCTCCCATCGCGAAGGCATGGGTCCAAATTTCCGTTCCCACCCCGCGCCCCTCGACGGTGCGGGTGATCCATCGCCGGCAGTCCAGGTCGAGCATCAGCTCGAGCAGGAAGGGTGCGCCATCCGGATGAGTCCGTGACCAAACCCACGCGCGCCATCCCCACGGTCCGGATTCCCGGCACTCGATACGGGCGAAGCTGGACGCGTGCAGATACGGAAGATGTTCCCAGTCGAGCGTGTTCTCATACATCCGTTCGATGCTGACAGGAAGCTCCCGCCGGTAAGTGCCGATATGTGGGATCCGGCGGCGTGGCCGGTTGCCGGCGGCCTCCATCGCGGTCTCAGAGGGCTTCGTTTGGTACGGTCCTGCCATATGGCGTTACCTGGTCGATCCTCGCGCATATCAGGTATCGGTTACAATAGCGCGGCAGCGCCGCTCGGTTGTCGGCGCGGTCCGCCACGATTGATAAAATTAGCAATTGCGATTGGCGAGATCATTGTCTGTGTAGCTGTGTACGTGACAAGCTGGAAGCGTAGCATCCGTAAGCCGAGAATGGAGTTTTCGGACGCGGCCGAATTTTTGCCCGACTGAAAATGAAATTAGACCCGGGACGAGCTTTGATCGAAATCAAAACCAGGAGAGTATCTATTGAAAGTCGGTGGTGCGGTAATTTTTCAGAATCCTTTTAATCAGCAAACGGACTACGAAGTCTATCGGCATGACCTCCGGATCGGCGACATGTACGAGCCGCTCGGGTTCGATTCGTTGTGGAGCGTCGAGCATCATTTCGACGACTACACGATGTGTCCGGACGTGTTGCAGTTCCTGTCATATTACGCGGGGCGCACCCGGAATATCCAACTCGGCTCGATGGTGGTCGTGCTGCCATGGCACGATCCGATCCGCGTGGCGGAGCAGGTATCGGTGGTCGATCATCAGTCAAACGGGCGGATGATCCTGGGTCTTGGGCGCGGGCTGGCGCGGATCGAGTTCGACGGCTTTCGCGTCGCGCTCGACGAGTCGCGCGAGCGCTTCGTCGAATACGCGCAGATGATCCTCGAAGGCCTCGAGAAGGGCCACTGCGAATTCGACGGCAAGTACCTCAAGCAGCCCCGCCGCGACATCCGGCCCAAGCCGTTCAGGTCGTTCAAGGGCCGCACTTACGCGGCGGCGGTGTCGCCGGAATCGTCGCGAATCATGGCGAAGCTCGGTATCGGCATCCTGATCATCCCGCAGAAACCGTGGGAAGCGGTGGCGCGGGAGCTGGTCGAATACCGCCAAGTCTACAAGCAGGTCAACGGCGGCGATCCTCCGCCGACGGTCGCCGCGGGCTGGGTGTTCTGCGACAAGAACGCCGATCGCGCGTACGAGATGGCGGTCAAGTACATCGGCGGCTATTGGCAGACCGCGCTCAGGCATTACGAGATGGCGAGCGACCATTTCGGCAAAGCCAAGGGCTACGAGTATTACGAACAGATGGCGAAGAATCTGCAGGGCGCAGGCAAAGATGCGTCGGTCGAGTATTTCCTCAACTTGCAGGTGTGGGGCACGCCCGAGATGTGCTTCAACAAGATCAACGACATCCGCCAGCGCGTGAACGCGGACCATTTCACCGGCGTGTTCAGCTACGCCGGCATGCCGTGGACTGACGCCGAGCAGAACGTCAATCTGTTCGCCAGGGAAGTCATGCCGGAAGTGAAAAAGCTCAACGGCATCAAAGCTGAGGCGGCATAGGCGCCGAGCGAATCTAATTCAGGCGACGGGGCGGCGCATGTGATCGCGCCGCCCCGCGTCTGTCGCGGAATCTCAGGAGTATGCGACGGATTTGACTCAACAGTGCGAGGTCTTGCCGGGCGGGGAAGATCATCGATGTTCATCCTCAAATTGGTCGCCGGCGTCATCCTCAATAGTGCCATTTTCGGAGTCCTGCTATTCGTGCCCGCGGGCACCTTGAGCTGGTGGCGCGCCTGGGTCTTCATCGGCGTGGTTTTCGTATGCGCGGCAGTGACGATGTTTGGCGTCTTTGCCCGCAACGAGGAGTTACTCGATGAGCGCTACCGGGCGCCAATTCAGAAGGGGCAACCACTCGCGGATAAGATTATCCTGCTGGTACTCGTCACCTCCTTTGCCGGTTGCATCGTATTTATTCCACTGGATGTGTTTCGATTTCGCCTGATGGTCACGCCCGGAGTGCTGGTTTCGCTTTTGGGATTGGCCCTGATCGTCGCAGGTTGGTGGATTATCGCGCTGGCGCTCAAGGCGAATGCCTTCGCGGCGCCAGTAGTCAAGCATCAGGAGGAAAGGCAACAGACGGTAGTTGACTCCAGTGTCTATGGCATAGTCCGGCATCCGATGTATGCGGGCGCCATCCCCTTTATCGTCGGGATCCCGTTGTGGCTGGGATCGTACGCCGCCGCCCTGCTTACGATCGTGCCGATTGGGACGATCGTCTTGCGCATCCTGATCGAGGAACAGTTCCTGCGGCGGGAACTCAAAGGCTATGCCGGCTACACCGAGAGAGTCCGACACCGAATGGTCCCGTTTGTCTGGTAAATCGACCTGAAATCCCGCGCTAGGAGCACAGCGAAAGCAGCTCCCACGGCCTGGGTGGCGAGGCAATTGTCACGCCTCATGGCAGAATTAACAGCCACCAGCGAAGCTCTGCGCAAGTGCATCCCTGTCATTCTTGTATGTGGATTCTGATAGTAGCAGGAAGAACGCGAAAGGAGAGGGCGGAGACCGATGTCATTCAAGGCCGAGATCGACGTGGAGGAGAAGATTTTCGGCAATTCAAAGTAGTGGCGATTCGCCGGCCAATCGCAAGCCAAGCGCTCTTATTGAACCGCCCTGGCGAAACCGGACCGCGCCGCGTGCGGCCGCGCAGTCCGGAATATTGTCGTTAAGCCCTTCGGACGAGGAAAATCTGATGGTACGGGTTTTTAACTGGAAGCCTATCGAAGCTCGCGAAACCGGCCTCCAGAGCTAGACTCCGCGCCTTTTCCTCGCTGACCGCCGCCCCCAAGCCTTCTCCACCATGCGCCAGCGACACCGTCATGCAATGCATCGTGCTGGCGCCATAGAGAGTGCGCCCCAATGGGTTCAGGTTGTCTTCGAGCCGATCCGAGGCTTCGGCTTCGGACCATAAGAAGGCGCCGCCGGGCTTGAGAATCCGGCGGATGGCGGCCAGTACCGCTCTCGGGCGGACCATATCGTGAATGCAGTTGAAGGCCATCACAAGGTCGAATCGGTCACTGAACGAAAGCTGCTCAGCGGGTCTTTGCTCGAAGGATATTCGGTCCGCAATCCCGGCGCGGGCGGCCTTCTGCCGCGCTCGTTCAATCGACGTAAGGTCAACGTCATAGCCGAAGAAACCTGAGTTTGGAAACGCTTTGGCGACCGGAATAAGACACTGCCCGGCACCGCAGCCGACCTCGGCCGCCTCGCCTCCGATGTTCAAACGGTCACATATGTCCGGCACCGCCGGGATCCATTTGTCGGCGACCCACGTTTCGTAGCCGACATGGAAAAGCCGCTCGATTGCCTCGACGATCTCGGGTCCGAAGTCGGTGAAGGGAACGCCGCCGCCCTGTCTGAACGCATCCGTCAGCTTCGCGATTTGCCGATAACATGTGACCGCATACTGAAACGCCCCGGCCGTGAAGAAGGTGGTATCTTCGTTCGCCAGCACCAGCGCCTGCTCCGGATTCATCCTGAACTTTTTGTCGCCAGCGCTGTAGTCGATATACCCGGCCGCCGCCATCGTAGCCGCCCATTCACGGATGTAACGTTCATTGAGATTCGTACGATGCGCCAGCTCTTCCGCGGTCATCGCGGTGCCTTGCGCCATGATTTTGAAGATACCGAGACGGTCGCCGATATAGGCTAGTGCGACCGCGAGAGAAGCGCCAAAGTCCACACCAACCTGTCGCGCCAAGGCGGCAGCCTTCTTACGATTAGGAACGTCCTGATCCATAACCCCTCGTGCATACACGCCGACGGTTCATCTGATGATGCTTATCGCATTGTTTCGGTGGATCGCCAAGCAATTCCGAAAAAGCGCAATCAAAGTGACACAAGCTTTGGCAGCGGCATAAGGCCTCTGAGCGAGACTGTTTGAACGTCACAGGCTAAAAATCGCTCCGGAAGTGTGCCAAAGCTAATCATTTCGTGTTGGCATAGGTCGGCTCGTTGCATATATCTATTCTCGGCCCAATTGAAGCTCCGGAATAAAAGATTCGACGTTTGCCTTTTCGAAAGCCCCAAACGGGATCCCCGCTCTGTTAACCGGAAGGAGGCGAGCGATGACATAAATTCACGAAGCGCATCGCGGGTTGAATCAAAACGAAGGTGGCTTAACGGCAAAAGTCGGTCGACTAAGCAACGGCCGGAAATGAAGGATGGTAGAGGGATGAAGAGGCTTTCCACAGGTATTTGCGCGGTCTTATTGCTTGTATCGACGGTGGCGGCTGCCAGCGGTCCAGTGACCAAGCCGCGTACGGGCGTGCTCAACGGAAATGGAGTGCCGGCACCAAGTCTGGATGTGGGTACCAACGGGCAGTGCAACGTTTCAAGGTGGGTCGATGTATGTCCCAGCGGGAACTGCAATTGTGTTGAGGTTACGTCGGCCACGGCGACGGGGAGCTTGAACCAGGGTCGGCAAGACGTGTCCAATTTCTTCGTTACGATCGACCAGGGCAGCAACCCGGCGACCGAACCTCAGATCGTCAACGGTCCGAGTCCGTCCTGTAACTTGGTGTTTGGCGTGGTTACCTTAACTTCACAAACCACGGGTCAGGCGATCACGCTGAATCTGGAGGGAACGTCGTGCAAGCACGTAATCGGCATTTCCGCTAACAATCCCTCCGGTAAGCACGACAAGGACCTGCTGCTGGGAGGATGGGGAATCTCGAATGATCCCGTTCCGAGCCCTAACGATGCGTCGGGATGGGGCACTTTCACCGGCACCGTGATCAATGGTTCAAACGCTGCCGCGTTCAAGCTGAGCGGTGACGTGACCCAATAAGAGCATCGTGCATGAGGCGCGCGCGTTCGCGCCAGTCTATCTCGGACAAACCAGGGGCGCTCGTATGGGCGCCCCTGGTCGTTCAATAGCCCGTTGGCCGGCAACCCGACAGTCATCAACGCGCGCGCCACTCAATCGCGAATTATCGGTGTGCGGACGCACGGGTGCGATTTAACCTGACAGCGGGAGCTTGCACGGCAATCGCCGCCGCTAGAATGGTTCCTTGAAAGGCCGGACTTCGAGTTCCATCGACCAGGCGCTGCGGTCCTGATGGGCCAGATGCCAGTAGGTCTCGGCGATTGCGTCGGGCTTAAGCAGGTCCTCGTCGTTCAAATGGGGGTGGCGTTCACGCACACGCGGCGCGTCGATTCCACCGTCGATGTTAATCCAGGCGACGTGAATCCCGTGCGGGCCGAGATCGCGCGATAGTGATTGTGCCAGTCCGCGCATCGCGAACTTCGCCGGCCCGAACGCCGCGGAACGTGGTCCAGGTTTAACCCCCGCGGTCGCGCCGGTGAAAAGCATCACGCCAGTGCCACGCGCGATCATCGCGGGAGCGGTTTCCCTGGCGCAGAGGAAGGCGCCAAAGGCGTTGACGCGCCAGGTGTCCTCGTACTGCTCGGGCGTCACCCCGATGATATCGCCCCAGGTTCCGCTGCCGGCATTGTAGAGCAGGATTTCAGGGTCGCCGAGATCATTGCGAATTCGAGCGAAGGCGGCGGCGACTTGCTCCGCATTGCTGATATCGGCGGGAGTTTCAAGCACGTTGGCGCCTGCGGCACGAAGTTCCTCGCCGAGCGCATGCAGGTAGCCGGCGCCGCGTGCATTGATCGCGACAGCGTATCGTTGAGCGAAGCGCCGTGCCAGTGCCGCTCCCAGGCCAGGGCCTACACCTGTCACTACCGCGACCGGCATCTTCTGCTTCTCAGCCATGATGTCGTTTATGCTCCCCCTCCGTCAGCGCATGAGATACGCCCTAACGATCCAGCCATTTCATCGCGCGATGAAGCCTAGCAGATTGCCGTTATCCGGCGTGCTACTCAAATCAATTGTTGTTGCCCGCCACGCGCGTGCAATTTGCCGCCGGGCGATGAGGACGTTAACCTAGGGCAGTGCGAGAAGCCCTTGCGTGGCTTGGGCCGCGGTATGGAAAGTATCGCAGCAGCGCAGTTGAAACAGCATAGAATGAAGGTCCGCGAGAGCAGCAAAACAGCATGAAGGCCGAAGACGACAGTTCGGATGGTATTCGACTTTCCGGAGGACGGCGCGAGCGCCAGAGGCAACGAACCCGCTCACGAATCATACGCGCCGCACGCGCTCTTTTCGCGCGCAAGGGCTTCGCGGCGACCACCACCCAGGAAATTGCCATCAAAGCCGACATCGGCACCGGTACACTGTTCAATTACGCGAGTACGAAGGAAGACCTGCTGCTACTCGTTTTTCGCGAAGAGATGGATGTCGTGGTCGCGGACGCGTTCGCGACGCTGCCTCCGAAGTGCTGCCTAATCGACCAGTTGCTGCATGTATTTGATTCGATGGTCGCTTACCATAAGCGCGACGTCTCGATCGCGCATGCGCTCATAATGCAACTTTCGGCCGTGAATAGTGCTGAAAGGCGTCAGGATATCAGCGTCTTCATGAGAGACCTGATTGACAGGATCGCTGAACTCCTCAAGGCGGCACAGCAACGAGGTGAGTTGCGCCGCGCGTTACCACGGCGTTTGTTGGCCCACAACCTTTTCTCCATTTATTACCGGCTGCTGCAGGCGTGGCTCAGCCAATACATCAGCTACGAACAATATGCGGCGCGAATCAAACCGGCGCTTGAGTTGCAGCTCGACGGTCTCAGGGTGCAATCGGCGCGCCCAGGCACGCAGCGCAGTAGCAATGCTCGACCCAAGTCTTTAACTCGTGGTTCGGCCGCGAAAACCGCGGCGCCAGCCTGATTTACCGCCGATTCTCCGCGGAATCGACACCTCATGCGGAGTGAATAATCACGAACCTCCGTGCGGCAGCCAGGCAACTAGGAAAGGAACTCAAGCGCGATGCGATTATACTGCTCGTGATTTTCGTACTGCGCCCAATGGCCCGTTAGTGGTTCGCTGTGGAATTTCGCGTGCGGAATGACTGAGGCAAGCCGCTTGCCGACTTCAGGTCCGGGCTGGTTTTTGTCGCCCCAGTAAACCAGCGTCGGTTGCACTATCCGGCTCCCGATAGCGTCGGTTATCCAATGGCGAGCGGGTCCCGGTCCGTTCGGGTAATTGCGCAGAAACTCGCGTTGCACCCGGTTGAGAGCCGGGTCGCGATAGATGGCCTGGCGCACGGCAACCATCTCATCTGTGATGACAGCGGGATCGAAGACGACCCGCTGCAACCGCTCCCGAATGTTGGCTTCGCTGGGATCATCCAGAAAGGTCAGCGATGGCTTCAAGTCCGGGTTCACCCGTGGCGCGCGAAAGCCCGGAACCGAACCCTCGTCTGGAACATAGCCGGTCGCCGTGGTCAGGATAAGCTTTTCCACCCGCTCCGGGTATTTTAGCGCAAACAACATCGCGACCCATCCGCCGAGCGACTGGCCGCCCAGATGCACCCGCGGAAGCTTTAGCGCGTCGAGCACGTCGCGAACCTGATCTACCAGCGGGGGCAGCACTTCTTCATTGAAGCCTTCGGTCTGCGATTTCCCATGCCAGAGGAAGTCCATCGCGATGGCGCGGTAGTGTTTAGCGAAAAATGGAAGATTGCGCGCGCGATTCTCAGCATGTCCGCCGGCTCCATGCAGCAGGAGGAGCGGAAAGCCCTCTCCGCCCTCGATAACGCGGGTGCGATAACGGCCGTGAATCAAGTAGGTTTGACAATCGAGCAAGTCTACCCAAAAGGACATTACATCGACTCCCAGTGAGGAAGTTCCGAACGCGCGCGTGACAATGCCGGCTCACCCGCCACGCACTCAACATCATTCGCACGCTTGTAGTCAACCCGGACGGTCAACTCAGGCGGGCTGCTTCGAAGATGTCGTCCTCGTGCGGTATGGATTTTCGACCATCGGGGGCGCGATACTGTAACGGCGGGTTGGCGCGCATCGCTCCGGCGTCGGCCTTAACCCGGACGGGCAGCCGCACGTCTCGATTCCTGAGTGCATTCATAATTGATTATGTTCATTTATGATGCTACGGAAAAGCAGTGATTCGCTTTTGGGGATGGGTCCGGTTTCGCCGCCACTTGTGTCCGGCGGCTTGAACCAGCGGTGAAGACCCAACAGCCAGGCCGCGCCCCGAAAAGGCGAACTTTGTCGACCGGGATAGGCAGCCGAGAGTTCAAAAAAACGAGAGGAAGGCGATGGGCGCGCGAACTGGCAAAGAATTCCTGAAAGGGCTCAGAGATGGGCGCATGATCTGGGTCGGCAACGATCGCGTAGGCGATATTGCCGAACATCCGGATTTCGCCGGCGCGGCGCGTACCCTGGCCGGAGTATTTGACCTGCAGCACAAGGCCGCGGACGTATGCCTGATGCCGGATCCCGAGACTCACGAGCCAATCAACATCAGCCATATGATTACGCGTTCGCGCGCCGACCTGGAGCGTCGCCACGCGTGTCTTGAAAAGATTTCGGAGTTCACAGTCGGCGTGATGGGTCGAACCCCGGATTACATGAACGTGACGTTCGCGGGATTTGCCGGCCGCGCGGACGAGTGGGCGGTTTCCGGCAATGATAAGGGCGCCGCGAATCTGGTCGAGTACCAGAAATCTCTCGCGCGCAAGGACATCTCGCTGACTCATACGCTGGTCCATCCAACAATCGACAAGGCGATGGGCGATGCGCCGGGGCCGGGCAACGACGTCGCGCTGCACAAGGTCGCCGACACCGATCACGGAATCATTGTTCGCGGCGCGCGGATTCTGTCGACGCTGGCGCCGTTCGCGGACGAACTCGCCGTCTATCCCGGGTTTCCGCTGAAGGAGGGCGCCGACGCCTATGCGCTTTCGTTCTGCGTCCCGATGGACACGCCGGGACTCAGGTTCCTGTGCCGCGATAGTTGCGCGCGTGCTGGCAACGTCTTCGATTTTCCGGTCTCCAGCCGTTTTGACGAGCAGGATGCTTTTGTGATTTTCGACGACGTCGAAGTGCCGTTCGGCCGGCTCTTTATCAACGCGAATCTGGATGTGTACAACTGCGTGATGGCTACCAGTTGGTGGCCGAACATAATGCAGCAGACGATGATTCGCGCGCAGACGAAACTCGAGTTCGCGTGGGGCTTGGCGACGCGGATGGCTGAGATAATCAATGACGCCAAGCCCCAGACCAAACAGATGCTCGGTGAGCTCTGGACGTACGCCGAGTTCACCCGTGCGGCAGTGCGAACGGCCGAGGTCGAGGCGCATGAATACGGCAACGGCATATGGTTCCCGAAATACGAACCGTTGGCCGCCTTGCGCGCGGCATTGCCGACATGGTTTCCCCGCGTAAACGAAATTATTCGCCTGATTGGGTCGCATAACCTGTTGGCCGCGCCCACACGCGCGCAACTCGACGACCCCGCGTTGCGGCCGCTGATTGACCGTTATCTGCGCGGCGCAAACGCTATTGCGGCAGAGGAGCGTGCGCGCTTGTTCCGGCTGGCCTGGGACTTTACGGGCAGTGCGCTCGGCAGCCGTAACGAGCAATACGAGCGGTTTTATCTCGGCTCCAGCGCGCGCTCTTACGAACTCGCTCAGACCATACCGGCACAGGATCGTGCGCGCCGGTTGATCGATCGTTTTCTCAAGGAGGAATTCTAATGAAAGAGGCGACTAACACGGCCTTCGCCAAGGTCGCGGGTGTGGCAGTCTCGACCGCGCATTGGATCGACGGCAAGCGGTATGAATCGCCCCGTACGTTTGAAGTGATTTCGCCGATCGACTGCTCGCACAGCGCCGATGTGTCCGCTGGTGGCGGCGAAGAGATCGACGCGGCGGTGGCGGCGGCGCGGCGCGCTTTTCCGGCGTGGGCCGCGCTTGGCCCGGAAGGCCGCGCCCCGATATTGCATCGTTTTGCCGAGGCAATCCTGCGTCATGGGAAAGAACTCGCCGCAGTCGAGACCGTGGACAACGGATCGCTGCTGGTGGCCAACACCCATCGCATGGTGCCGCGGGCCGCGCTCAACATCTCATTCTTTGCCGACTGGGCGCTCAAGCTCAATCACGAAGTGATTGAATCGCCCGAGGTTCACAACCATGTCCGCTACGATCCCGCCGGCGTAGCCGCGCTGATTACGCCTTGGAACGGCCCGATGATGCTGACCACATGGAAGATCGGACCGGCTCTGGCGGCGGGCAACACGGTCGTCGCAAAGCCGCCGGAGTGGGCGCCACTCACGTGCTCGATGCTGGCCGATATAGCGAATGAAGCCGGACTGCCGCGGGGCGTGCTGAACGTTGTGCAGGGAATCGGTGAAGAAGCGGGCGCGGCACTGGTGGCGCATCCCGACGTCGATCGCATCAGCTTCACCGGATCGACTGACACCGCTCGGCTGATTGGACAGTCCGCGGCGCGATCCATCACTCCGGTCAGCTTCGAGCTGGGCGGAAAATCGCCGTTCATCGTGATGAGCGACGCGGACCTGGGCGCGGCGGCGCAGACAGTGGCGGGACAGTATTTCAACGCGGGCCAGGTCTGTTTGGCGGGAACGCGGGTACTGGTCGAAGACAAAATCGCGGAGGGGTTCCTCGCCAAGGTAGGCGAAGCGGTCTCCGCGATGAAGGTGGGTGATCCGCGCGAGACGGCGACCAAAGTCGGCCCGCTGATAACGCGCGAACATTACAAGCGCGTGGAAGGATTCGTTGAGCGTGCCCTTGCTGACGGCGCCAAGCCACTGTGGGGCGGAAGGCGGGACGAGTTCGGCGAACTGTACTTCGAACCCACCCTGCTTACCAGCGTGCGGCCCGATATGGAGGTGGCGCAGCGCGAGGTGTTCGGCCCCGTACTGACGTGGCAGACGTTCAAAGATGAAGAGGAAGCCATCGGTCTCGCGAACAACACCACCTATGGGCTCGCGGCGATGGTATTCTCGCGCAACGAGCGGCGCGCGTGGCGCGTGGCTTCGCGCGTAACCGCTGGAAGCGTATGGGTGAATTGTTTTTTCGTGCGCGATCTCGCGGCTCCATCTG
>JBOHWJ010000625.1:0-2624 GCA_050736495.1 Binataceae bacterium (SeqCode)
TAGCAGCATCACGCCGATGCCCTCGGTCAGCGAGAACGCCACTATCAGCGCGACCGCCCATACCAGCGGCCACAGCACGAGCTGGATCAGTGTGCGGATGAAATCGCGCAGGGAGGCTTTCATCGCACGGTCTTTTGGACCGCCGCGCGGCCCGGCAGGGGCATCTCATGGAACAGGCGGCCACCCTGCTGCAACGCCAGGCGACATGGACGCAGCAGGTAGTAGAGTGAATAGAGCGGGCGCGGCAGCCGCATGAACTCGACGTCCTCGATGGTCGGTCGCAAGGCGCGCCCCGTCAGGTAAACCAACTGGCGCCTGCGCCCTTCGATGGTGCGCAGCGGAACTATCCATTCCTGGAAAAGCCCCTGGCGCTGGCCGACCGTCGCCAACATGCGCCACCGTATTTGCGCACTCAGGGACGGGACCTCGAGGTCGTTGGAGGCCGCCGCCAATAGCGCGGGCACGAGCGGCGCCGCGACCATTTCATGTGCGAGCAACATCCCCAGCAGCAGCATCCGGCGGCAGCGCAAGCGCGTCGCCTCCGCCAACAACTGCCGCTGGTCCAGCGCCGGATCGCACCGAAGCAACGCCGCGATATCACACACCCAGCCGAGGTTCCTCCATCCATGCTTGACGCCGTGCGCACACAGGAACATCAGCAGGTCGAGCGGCGCCAGGGTGTTAATGGTCACGCCGTCGGCTTCCACCGGTATCGCGCGCCGCCATGCGAGATCAGCGTCAGGGCCGAACGGAAAGTAGTCGGGCGTCAATTCCCAATGGAGGTCGAGCAGGCAGTTGCGATTACTGTCGAAAAACTCGTCTTCCGAGTAATGAGCCAGGCACTCCGCCGCCGCACCCTCGCGGTAACGCCGCGGGCGATAACCCGCGGCCATCAGAACCACGGCGGCGCGTTCGAGATCGCGCGGATGGATGAGAATGTCGAGATCGGTGAATTGCCGCATCGAAAGATCGCCATACGCCATGACCGCCAGCAGCGGGCCCTTGAACACAATCAGTGGCACCCCCTCGCGTTGCAGCAGTTGTGCAATCCTGGCCAGCTCTTTGTCCAACTTGAGGTTGCAAAGCGAATTGCCGTAGTATTCGCGGCGCAGCCGCAACGCCGCATCCGCCGGCAAGTCCGCACCGCCGCCGAGTGCGCGATAGACCAGCGGCAGCACGCCATGCTGGCCGGCGAGATCGAAGGCAAGTTGCCAGTCGATGTCGTCGTCGGCTGCGGCGGGTACAACCGCCGTAATCGCGGGATCGCGGTCGCTTAACGTGCACCTGGCGCAGCGCAGCACGAACTCCGCCTCTGGTCCGAGCTGAGGCCGACAATTGGACGGGTTCCGATTCATTGCGGCGGAGAAGAGCGCATGCGCATGCGCATGCCGTACCACCTGAACAAACTGTAGGGCGAGGTGACTTTAAACGTACGCACCACCCAGTTCATCTCCATCGATGGACGGCAACGCGTGAGCGGCGCCGCTTCCGGCAGCCTGCAAAGTTTCCTACGCGGCGCATCCCTCGAATAGCAACGAATGCCGACTCTCATACTTGGCAAGAGCCGCGCCTAATCGTTTTGCAGGTCGGCGAGAACGGCTTCGCGCACAGCCGGCAATGCGGACAGGTCGTTGGGAATCCGCAGACGCAGCACCGGCACGGCGGCGACCAAACGCTCGATAAAGCGAAAGCTGCGCGTGAGCATTTGCTGGTCGCTCGCGTCGAGCGGAAACGTCGCGCCGAGCAGTTCGAGGAATGCCTCGCGTGGCGATAGCCGCTCAATCGATAGCGCGGCCGGCTCCGAGTCTTCGGCTTGACGGGATATTCGGTAGATTCGCGCTAGCGGTTCGGGTTCAGAGGGAAAATCGCACACGAGATCGCGGCCGAGGATGCGCCGCTTGGAGGAGTAATCCGCCACCGGAACCGACGGCGCGGAATCCATCGCCAATGCAACCGCGGCGTCGGTCCATAGCCGCACGCCGGGATAGGCCGGCGTCGCCAGAAACCGCCCGTTCTCCGTAATCGCGAGGCAATCGTCGCCCAACGACGGATAGCCCGCACACAGGAAACTCGCGGCCAAGGTTGATTTGCCGGTACCGGCCGGTCCGGTGAAAGCGCAAACGCCCTGTGCGGTCAGAATCCCGGTGGCGTGCAAGGCGCCCTGACCACGCAGGTTGAGGACGATCGGCAGTACCTGGTCGAGCAGCAGATGGCGCAGGGTTTTTAGCGACGTCGCGCGCTTGCGCTTGACGCACGTGACTTCGTCGCCACGACAACCCAGCAGGAAATCGGCGGCGGGATAGCGGGCGAGATAACCGGCATCCAGCTTGGCATAGCGGAGCCATGGAGTTCCGTCTGCAAGGCGCGAGTTAACCGTCCATGTGACCGCTCGCGGGATCTGAAGCGGACGCGATTTCAACCGCACGCTCACCCGAGGAAACCGCTGTGAGTCGCGGCTCTGCGCAGGCATCAACTCAGGTAATCGTGTGTCGCACCTGAGAAACAATCCGTAGGTCTGGTACCGGTACACTGAGTTTCAATCATCCAAACGTGCAATTTGGATTCGGATTCCTTATCGACCTCGTCAGCGCGAATACGACGGCCATCGACTGTCAGCGAGCGAA
>JBOHWJ010000626.1:0-1958 GCA_050736495.1 Binataceae bacterium (SeqCode)
GGCGTACTGGTCTCAGCGGTGCGCGCGCGCACCGGCGTCGCCGCTCCCGCCACCACCGGCGATCCGCTCTTCGAGCGCTACTTCCGCGTGCATCAGAACACGCTGGAGGCGCTCATCGTTTTTCTCCCCGGGCTGTGGCTTTTCGCGCACTACGTGAATCTGCCAGCCGCGGTGATACTGGGTGCGATCTTTATCGTCGTGCGGATAGTCTATGCGGTTGGTTACATCCGTGCAGCCGAACAGCGTGCAATCGGCGCCGTTGCGACCGGCGTCATCAACGCAATCCTGATGGTCGGCAGCCTTGTCGGTCTGATCGTTTTCGCCGTTACCTAGAGTGCGCATGTGGCCGCGCGCGCGTCGCGTTCGTGAGGCCTACGGCGCGCGCACCATTCGCGCACGGTGCGGCGCGCCTGCGCCGCACTTACTCGCGTACGTTTAGTTCGATCTGCCCGTCCATGTCGAAATGCGCGCGCAGGATTTCCACCGCTTCCCCGGGGGTATCGACCAATGTCAGCGGCTCGTAGAGGCGCGGTGCCGGCACCAGGCCGTCGAGCCAGCCTTTATGGAGCTTGCGCCACGCCGGCCCGCATAAGATGAGCGGCCGCTTCGGCACCATTCCGAGTACCAGTTCCTGCCACGTGAAGGTAACTTCGGCGAGCGTGCCAATACCGCCGTGCATCGCGATGTAACCGTCGGCGCGATCGACCAGCCATCCGAAGCGTTCGTAAAAATTGGCCGTGCGGATTTCGTCCATCACGTAGCGATTCACGCGATCGGCAAACCGCTTCATGGTGACGCCGACTACATGGGCGCCGCCTTCGCGCGCCCCGCGGCTGACCGCCTCCATCACGCCTTTGTAGCCGCCGGTCATGACGTCGAAGCCGGCGCGGCCGAGCAATTCGCCCATTCGCACTCCGGTTGTATACAGTTCGTCGCCGCGATGCGGCATCGAGCTGCCGAAGACCGATATCAGCGGCCGCCAGCGATGCGGCGGCGCGCCATCGTGAATGCGGGATGCGCCGTGGCCGCCAGGGCGCGTGTTGTTGTGATTGAGGACCGCGCCGTCGCGGCTCGTATCACGAGGCGCGTGTACGCGTGGCCGGCGATGGTTCGGGGGAGAGCCGTTGGTTTTACCGACGGCCCGGATGTCTGTGAGTCTGCTCATGATCCTCCGCGTCAACGGCAGGCAACCGAATGAGTTGCGCGGTAACCGGACAATTCAATTTTAATCCTCGCCGGTATCGCAGTCAGCAGCAATTCCGCTGCGCGAACTCTGCGCCTTTCATTCGCGTGCGTGTGGCGTTTTCTAGTGCGGCCGCCTGGCCTTGGCTTCCGCGCTTTTGCCGTTATGTTGCGAGCCGTGAAGGCGGAGCCGGAGGTTGAACGCGACGCTGTTTACGGCGGCACGCGGACGGATTAGACTCACATCCCCGAGGCTTGAGTTTCCATTTCCGGTTAAGGAGAAAATCTGCCATGGCGGAAGAACGCAAGGGCGCCGTGACTATGCGCGGCAATCCATTGACTCTGGTTGGACCCGAGTTGAAAGTCGGCCAACAGGCTCCCAACGCCACGCTAGTCGGCAAGGGAATGAAGCCGGTCACGCTCGAAGAATTCAAAGGCAAGGTCAGCATTATCGCCGCAGTGCCATCGCTCGATACGCCGGTGTGCGATGCCGAGACGCGCCGTTTCAACGAAGAGGCCTCCAAGCTGCCCGGTGATGTCCAGGTTCTGACCGTTTCGATGGATCTGCCGTTCGCGCAGGCGCGCTGGTGCGGCGCCGCGGGAGTCGATAGGGTTACGACGCTGAGCGATTGGCGCGCCGCCGAATTCGGCGAGAAATATGGTGCGCTGATCAAGGAATTGCATCTGCTGGCGCGCACCGTGTTCGTAGTCGACAAGAGCGGTAAACTGGCCTACGTCGAATACGTCAAGGAAGTCGCCGACCAGCCCAATTTCGA
>JBOHWJ010000627.1:0-12195 GCA_050736495.1 Binataceae bacterium (SeqCode)
CGCCGACACTGCTGGTCGACAGCTGGGCGGCGTATTTCGCCAGCACTCCGCGCGTATAGCGTGGCTTGGGCGGCGTCCATGCCGCACGCCGGCGCGCGATCTCATCCTCCGGTACATTGAGCTGCAACGAGCGCCGGTGCGCGTCGATCGTGATCGAATCGCCCTCGTGTACGAGCGCGATGAGGCCGCCGACTGCGGCTTCCGGCGCCACATGCCCGACCACCAGGCCGTAAGTGCCGCCAGAAAACCGTCCATCGGTGATAAGCGCGACCGCATCGCCAAGGCCTGCGCCGATAATCGCCGAGGTCGGCGACAGCATCTCGCGCATCCCGGGACCGCCCTTCGGACCTTCATAGCGGATCACGAGCACATCGCCCTGTTTGATCTGGCCGGCGAGGATCGCTTCGAGTGAATCCTCCTCGCGCTCGAATACGCGCGCCGGGCCGGTTATTTCCGTGTGCTTGATGCCGGTAATCTTGGCCACGCAGCCTTCGGTCGCGAGATTGCCTTTTAAGATCGCCAGATGGCCCTGCGGATAAACCGGGTTGTCCCATTGATGAATCACATTCTGGGCCGCGGACGGAGTGTTGGGCACCTCGGCCAGGTTCTGCGCGATGGTCTTGCCCGTGATGGTCATCTCGTCGCCGTGCAGCAAGCCATGACTCAGCAGCATCTTCATTACCTGCGGAATTCCGCCCGCGCGATGCAGTTCTGTGGTGACGTAACGGCCCGAGGGCTTCAAGTCGCACAGCACTGGGACGCGCTGGCGGATGGCCTCGAAATCGTCGATCGCGAGCGGCACTTCGGCCGCATGCGCGATCGCGAGCAGATGCAGGACGGCGTTAGTCGATCCGCCCACCGCCATCACCACCGCGATCGCGTTCTCGAACGCCTTGCGTGTCATGATCTGGCGCGGCAGTAACTGTTTGCGAATCGCCGCGACCACCGCCTCGCCCGACTTCGCCGCGCTGTCGGCCTTTTCCGCGTCCTCGGCCGCCATCGTCGAGGAATACGGCAGGCTCATGCCCATCGCCTCGATTGCCGACGACATGGTATTGGCCGTGTACATGCCGCCGCACGAGCCCGCGCCTGGGCATGCGCGCCGCTCAACCGCGAGTAACTCCTCTTCGCTGATTTTGTGCGCGCTGAATTCGCCCACCGCCTCGAAGGCACTGACGATAGTGAGGTCGCGGCCATTGAAGTGGCCAGGCTTGATGGTGCCGCCGTAAACGAAAATCGAGGGAATATTCATGCGCGCGAGCGCGATCAGCGCGCCCGGCATGTTCTTGTCGCAGCCACCGATCGCGATCACGCCGTCCATCGCCTGTGCATTGCAGGCGGTCTCGATCGAGTCAGCGATAACCTCGCGCGACACCAGCGAGTACTTCATGCCCTCGGTACCCATCGAGATACCGTCGCTGACCGTGATAGTGCCGAACAACTGCGGCATCGCGCCGTCCGCCCGCGTAGCCGCCTCGGCCCGCAACGCCAGCGTGTTGAGGCCCACGTTGCACGGCGTGATGGTGCTGTAGCCGTTGGCGATGCCGACGATCGGCTTATTGAAATCCTTGTCGGTAAAACCCACCGCGCGCAGCATCGAGCGGTTCGGCGATCGTTGCACGCCCGCAGTGACGAGCCTGCTTCTCAAGTTCTCAGCCATCGGCGATTCTCCATTGCCCGGCGTCATTGCTTAGCTTGCGGAGTTCGGGGCGCATCCGGGACACTTGTGCGACGGTACCCAAGCACCCTTATTTCCTCAGCGAAAACGAATTGCACCACAAGCCGAGCCCGTTTATCAAGCACAGCGCTCCGCGCCACATGCTGGCATCGTCATGCTTGCCCGACTGCCGCTACTCCACCGCTGCCACACTTTCCGGTGCGGCCGGCATCCTCACTTATCTGGAAAGCGGCGCGCGCTCGAAGATGCCCAGGCTATCGCCAATCACGAATCGCCACGCACCACCAAGCTTTTACGACCGCACGCGCGATGAACTATCGGCGCACCTGTTCGGCTGTGAAGCTGTGCCATAAGGTCCCGACCGCAGTGCTTTCAAAACGACGCGCCGCCGCTGGCGGCAGGAAAATGACAATCTGATGATCCCCGGGTGCACGCCACGCCCGCCGACGGCCGCCGGCGCGCATACACAAGCTCGCCGAAGTTGCGGTCCTCGGCGATCAGCACGCGCCCCTGGTCGAACGCGTGTTCTATCACCTCTCGTCCGGAGTACCTTTGGCGACCTCGGCGATCGCGATCACGTCGTGGCCGGCATCACGCAACGCCCGGATCACCGGGCCCCGCGCAGGTCTTAGGACCCTCCACGTCCAGTTCTAGCCGGCAAGCACGTCACGAAGCTGCCAGCTTGCACCACTGAATCAAGGGTTTTTCCGCGATCGCGCCCGCTTGTACTGCGAACAACCTTCATCCACGGATGAGTGACGTGTCACATATGGACATAAACACTCGTCTCACCTAATTAACCGATAGTGCTCTCGAAATTACTGCCGTTCCGGCCGAAACCAGACCTGACTTTCTATCAACCATAGCCAGCCGCGTTACCTTCGCCGCAACGTCATGCTTGCCTGACCGTGCGATTTCGCTACAAACTTTGAGCGCCGCTTATCGGCTGATCGCGGCCGGGAGTGCGAAAATTGAGATGTCAGCGAAACTTGAAATGTCACCGCCACGAAGAATTCCCGGGCCCGCGTTGATGGCCGCCCTGATGATCGCGCTGGCGGGAGCGCCGGGCGCCGCACGCGCGGCCACTCCCGCGCCAGCCGCCGGAAACGTTTCCAGCCAAATGAAGCTGCCGGGTGGATTCTTCCTGCCCAACGCACAGGCCGCCAGAACCGCCACCGTTACAACTTCCGGCACAGCGCAAACCTCGATCACGGTCCTGACCGAGGCTGTCGCCGTGAAGGAAACCGGCCCCAGGGCGACGGTCAAGAAATTCGGCGAAGTTTACGCCTTCAGTCCCGCCTTCATCGCGGTGCGCCGCGACGAACCGACCGCGATCACTTTCTGGAACCTGCAGCCTGACGACGAACACGACTTCGCCCTGCTCGGCCGGGATGGCATGGTCCTGATGTACGTCAAACTCGCGCCGTTAACACAGACCAGTTACGTTTTCACTTTTCATCGGGAGGGCGTGTTCGCGTTCAAATGCCTGCGCCATCAGCCCGAGATGGCCGGGCAATTCCTGGTGACGGCGCCGAGCGGCGGTGGCCGCACTAGCGGCGGCCGCACTAACTGAGTCATGGCCGAAACGAGCGCCAACACGACGGCGGGAACCGTTCGCGGCGACCTGCGTACCGAACTCAAGCAACTCGCCGCACTGTTCCTGCGGCTCGGCTTCACCGCCTTTGGCGGACCCGCCGCGCACATCGCGATGATGGAGGACGAAGTGGTGCGGCGGCGCGGATGGCTCTCCAGCGCCACCTTTCTCGACATGCTCGGCGCCACCAATCTGATTCCGGGTCCGAACTCGACCGAAATGGCGATCCATATCGGCCATCGACGCGCCGGCTTCATCGGTCTGGTGGTGGCCGGCGCATGCTTCATCGTGCCCGCAGTCGCGATGACCATCGTCATCGCGTGGGCATACGTCAAGTTCGGCAAATTGCCACAGGTAGGCGGCGTGCTCTACGGCGTCAAGCCGGTGATCATCGCCGTCGTGTTGCAGGCGCTATGGCGGTTGGGCCGGAGCGCGGTCAAGAGCCGGCTTATCGCGGCGGTGGCGATAATCGCAACCGCGGCGGGGCTGCTGGGAGTCAACGATATTGCAGTGCTGTTCGGCGCCGGCCTCCTCATGGTCGCGGTGCATCCGATATTCGAGCGTCCGCGGACGGGCGTCACGCTCGCGGGTGCCGCTTCGGTATCCGCGGCCACATCGACGGCCGGCAGTAGCGCTATCGGCAAGGCCGGCGCGCGCACGATGGGCGCGGCACCGATCGCAAAAGCGACGGCCGCGATAGTCGCCACGCCATTTGCGCTATCCACGCTCTTTCTTTTCTTTCTCAAGGTCGGCTCGATACTGTTTGGCAGCGGCTACGTTCTGCTCGCGTTTTTGGAGTCCGATTTGGTCGACCGGCTGCGTTGGCTCACCCAGGGCCAACTGCTCGACGCCGTCGCGGTTGGACAAATGACGCCGGGTCCGGTTTTCTGCACCGCGACATTTGTCGGTTACATATTGGGCGGTCTCGCCGGCGCCGCGGTGGCTACGATCGGTATTTTTCTGCCCGCGTTCTTTTTCGTTGCCGTCAGCGGTCCGATCCTGCCGTATCTGCGCCGCCTACCGATTACCGCCGTGTTCCTCGACGGCGTCAATGCCGGCGCTCTCGCCCTGATGGCGGTGGTGGAATGGCAATTGAGCCGCGCCGCGCTGGTCGATGTGACGACGATCGTGCTCGCGCTGGTAAGCGCGGTATTGCTGCTGCGCTTGCGACTCAATTCGGTTTGGCTTGTTCTTCTCGGCGGTGCAGCGGGCGCGGCTGCCGGGTGGATCGGCGGATGAATGAACGCGCCGATCAATTAACGCTATGTTACGCCGCTAAAAGCAAGGAATGCGAGCCACCAGGGATGCATTGCCTATCTTGGAATGCTAGCTTCAGTTGCGCGGAACACTTCGCCGTGTGACGACCCCAGAATGCGACGATAGAGGATGAGGATGCTATGGAGGGGGGAGACCGGGTTTCCGAAGGGGCATCAGAGCGGTTTCACTAAACCGTAAGCGGCAGGTACCGGGTTCCCGAACAAAAATTCCAGTTATTCAACCCGGAGGGATCTGTCCGCGGCTGACTCGAATTCCGCGCAACGCCGTCTTGCGGACAGTCGTGCAGAAACACATGAAAAGATTTCAACACCTCAAATGGTGTGGTGTTCTTTTCGTTGCGAGTCTTATGATTCCCAACCACGCTCACGCCGCGAATATCAAGCCTGCCGAATCCCCGCACACTTATGCGCTGACGGTTCGGGCCGGTATCGCGGCGCCGGTTGCGGCCGTGACCACACGTGAGCGCGGCTTGCGCGTCGCGCAAAACGGCGACACTTACTCCCTGCCCGATTCTTCCTATTCGGTCGAATCCGCCGCCGTTAGTGTGGCAGTGCCGGCAAGGCCGCGCGCGCAAGACCTGCTGCCCTGCCCGCTTTCAGTTCCATGCCGGGTTGTACCGAACGACGACGATGCGCTGCCTGCGGTGAGTGTGCCGCCGCGCGCGGCGTTTGAGGAGACCTCAGTACCGCGGGCGGCGACGCGGCTCCTGCCTTGTCCCAAGTCGGTACCGTGTATCGCGACACCAGGTTATTCCGCGACGGTCCAGCCGCGTCCGTCCGTCCAGCCACATCCTGCCGCACATGTTTCCCGGCCCGTCGCACCGATGCGCGCTTCAGCGGCGCCGCGCGCTACACAAAAACATCGGAACGGCGTAACCACAAACAGGCGAATACGGACCGCGATCGTCAAGCGTGCCATCAACGCTGACGACACTATTCCTGACATCAAGCGCATAACGCCGGTCGACCTCGAGCGGGAAGTCACGCTCGAAGGCACTCCGGCGCTCAAGCACCGCGCCGAGCAGTCGCTCAGGGAATCCGACAAGAAGCTCGCGCAAATCGCCCCCGAGCGGCTGGAAGGTGACGCCGCGGTGACCTATGGCCAGGCCGGCAGTCTGCTTAACGCCGGACATAACGCGTTAAATGACAGGGATTATCTGACCGCGTTTGGACTTGGATCCAAGGTCTCGCAATTGATCGCGACGCTGCCGCCGGCCTCACATACCGAGTCGTCGCCGCGGCGCACCCGTTAGCCGAAATCGCTGAATCGCCTTGGGCGTCAGAAAATCGCGACCGGATTCGCCGGCGACGCGGTGCCGCGTTCCAGTATCAATGGCAGCAGGCTAAACATGAATGTGTAGCGCCGATCGCGTGCGCATTTCTCCGCCAGCGAATCGAGATCGGCGTTGTCTACCAGATGCACGCCCATCATCACCAGCGTCCCCGTATGTATTGGCATCTTGAGCGGCGCGTCATACGGCGTCGGCAGCACGTCGCTCACCGCGTCGGAAGCGAGCACCGCAATCCGGCGCTCGTGCAGCCATGGCAGACACGAGGCGTGCAGCCCCGGCATCGTCATCCCCGCGATAGCGCCGACGCCCTTGGTGCGGCGTAACTTCATGCGGCCGGTGCGCAGCAGCATAACGTCGCCTTCGCCCACCGCGACGCGCTGATCGCGCTCCGCGGCGTCGAGGTCTTCGGGATAGATCGCCTGGCCGGGCTCGATCCAATCAGCTTTCTTGAGTTTCGGAATGTCGAACAGCACGCCGCGGCTGATGATACCGTCACGCGCCACATCGATGGCGCATTTGTGCGCGCCCTGGAAATCGACCTCGCTGGTGTCGAAGCCGTTGTACATCTTGCCGCGGTAAAAGTGATGGCATAGGGCGTCGAGATGGGTGGTGGCGAGGCCATGCGGCTCGATCGCGAAATAGTCGGCGCATCCGAACGATCCCAGCGGATGTCCGATCTGGCCCGAGCGAATCATCAGATGCGTCACGGGCGCCGGGTTGTCGCGCGACGGCTGAGTCGGCAGCGGCAGCGCGAGCGAAACGGTCTCGCCGCTTTGAACCAGGCGCGCGGCGGCGGCGCGTTTTTCGTTGCTGATAAAATTGAGCGCGCCGCGTTGATCGTCGCGGCCCCAGCGCCCCCAGTTGCTGACTTTTTCGAGCAGTTCGGCGATTTGTGCCGTGGTGTAGTTAGCGGCCATCGTGAAACCTCCGCGCCTCGAGGGAATTACGTTGATTTTGTAGCACCACGGGCGCACGGAGTGTGAGAATCCGGACTTGCCGTGTTAGCGCTCGCCGTCCGCATCGTCATCGGCGCCATCCGCTTCGTCCACTTCGGGCGTATTGTTTGCGCCGCCGCCGCATTCGCGCGCCGCCGCTTCGTCCGTTTCTATTCCAGCGGAGCCGGCGGGGGCGACGGACGCGCTGACCGCGCCGGCGGTATCGGCGAGACGGCGGGCGACGATGATGAAGGCCGAATGCGCGACCATGCGATGGACCGGCCGCACGCTCATCCCCTTGACGTGCCAGTTGCGCATCAGGGTCTCGAAACTTTCTATCTCGCCAAACTCGGCACGCATTTGCAGCGCTTCGACCGTGTCCTTCAGTTGCAGCGCGGTTGGCACGTAGGCAACGAACACACCGCCGGGCCGGAGCGCGCGCACAACCACGCCGAGGGCTCGGCCGGGCTCGGCAAGGTCGACAAAAAGACGATCGGCGCCGGTTTCGTCGAATCCCTCATAGAGGTCGCGCACTTTGAGCGTCCAGTTGGGCGCGTCGCCGAAAAAGGTGGCGACGTTGCGGCGCGCGGCGGCGGCGAAGTCCTCGCGCAGTTCGTAGGAAATGACGCTGCCATCGGAACCGACCGCACGCAGCAGCGCGATCGTGAAGGCGCCGGCGCCGACGCCGCCCTCGATCACGGTGGCGCCCGGATAAACGTCGCCCCATACCAGCAGCGGTCCGGTGTCCTTGGGATAGATGACCTGCGCCGCTCGCGGCAGATGCGGGATCAGGTCCGCGTAGGTCGGGCGCAGGACCAGGTAGGTCTCGCCCGAACTCAACTTCACGCGCGAGCCTTCTTCCAGTCCCCACAGGTTTTCAGCCGCGACATTGCCGCGGATTTCGATTTTGTGGCCGCGCCGAAGGATTTTCAGATAACGCCGACCCTTGCGGTCGATGAATAAAACGGGGTCGTTTTCTTTGAGCGGTTGGTTCAAGCGGCACCCGCGGACGGGAAAAGCAATATTTTTTCGCCGTCGGCATCTACGATCGCGTCGCTAACGCTTAAACGCTTGGCGCGTGGCGCGCAACCGGCGGCGGCAACATGGCTATTGACTCTCATAAGCGGCGACGTTTACGCTTGACGCCACCCAGCTATTGCGTGGATGACGAGTTTAGGCGTCAGGAAGGCATTTGGCCGGGTAATTTTTTGCGGCGGCGGGTTTCGCAACACGGCTCGTGCTAAACTCAATTGTGGCAGTTTAACGTAAAGGCACGGCGGCGCGGGGTTGTTGAGGCCGCGCATGGGACTGCCAAAGCCCCGAATCAAATCACAGGCGGATTAGAGAATGGCTGAGAAAAAAGCAAAAACGGCTGAAAAGGGCGGCCAGGCGCAGCACCGGCACGTGTGCCCGACCTGCGGCGCCGACAGCAAGGTCACCATGTTTGCAGGTCACGGCCGCAAGGGCTTCTACCTCGTCTGCGAGAAAAACTGCGGTTTTGTCGGACGCATCCGCTGACGGAGGGTAAGCAACGACCATGGCGAGAGTCCGTAAGACCAAGTCCTCCAAGCGCGACCTCTATGGGTTTGGCGATGTGGCTGAAGATAGCGAAGAAGACGCAGACCTGCCTAAGGACGAAGCCGGCAGACGCAAAATCAAACGCCAATACCAGGAGTTGCTCGGCATCCGCATCGAAAAGCTCAAGGGCCGGATTCTCAATCGGGAGCGTATCAACAAGACTATCGAAGGCATCTATTTCATCTGCGCCAAGTGCATGAAGGTCTGCCATTCGCTCGACGAAGGTCTCCAGGAAGATACCAACAACGAGAACAATCTATGCGCCAAATGCGCCAAATCGCACAATGTTGCGGCTTGAGCGTGATCCGCTGAGACCCATCGGCGCAACAATATTTCAGAGGTGGCGGTGACTGACGGAAACCTCCTTGCCCCCCACTTTTATTTGACGTCGCGAACGGCTAATTGTCATGTTGGCCGTTCGGTGCCATGAGTGTGCGGCCATTGTGGCGGAATCCCAACACATGGCGAATCCACGGCGGGGCGGCTACACCCGAATCCGGGTTGCGAAGCGCGAGGAGTTAGAACAGGCACGATGTCGCTACAACTGATTCGGCCCGACATTAACCTCGATTTTGTCGGCAAGCGGCACTTCTTCGTGGCTCTTTCGACCGCGATCAATATTGCGTCAATCATTTTGATCCTTACGATCGGCCTGAATTTCGGGGTCGACTTCGTCGGCGGCAGCGTGGTCCAGTTCAGATTCGACAAGACCACCAACGGCGATCAGATCCGCCGTGCGTTACAGCCGCTTGGACTCGGAGAAGTCACCATTCAGGACTTCGGCGCGGCGAACCTTAACCAGTTCCTGGTTCGCTTCGCGAAGGTCAAAAACGTCGGCAATCTCGGCAAGCACCTCGAATCCGCGCTCAGCCAGAGCTACGGCGCCACCAATAAGGTCCACGTTTTGCGCGTCGAGACGGTCGGCGCGAAAGTGGGTCGCGACTTGCGCGTTGACGGCACCGAAGCGGTGGTTTTCGCCTGTATTTTCATGGGCCTGTACATCGCCTGGCAATTTCGCCACGTGAGCTGGAGCTTCGGCGCCGGCGCGGTGATAGCGCTGGTGCATGACGTGCTGGTAGTGCTGTTGGCGCTGGTGCTCACACGCCTGGAGTTCGATCTGACCACGCTCGCCGCACTGCTCACGGTCATCGGCTACTCGGTGCACGACACCATCATCGTCTCCGACCGTATCCGCGAGGACTCGGCCAAGCGTCGGCGCGAGCCTATCGACTCCCTGATGAACCGCGCTATCAACGAAACCCTCTCGCGCACCCTGCTGACCTCCGGCACTGTGATCGCCGTGCTGCTGGCGTTGCTGGTGCTGGGCGGCCCCATCCTGCGCCCGGCCTCGTTCACGCTGCTTGTCGGCGTGATCACGGGCACCTACTCGTCGATTTATATCGCGGGTCCGGTGGTGCTCTTCTGGGAACGGAGCCACATCGGCAAGCGGCTATCGAAAGCCGCCTAGACTTAAGGCGGCGCATTGGCGCCGATCGGCGACGGCATCGGCTTCCGAAAGTTGGCTGTGCAAATCAAGACTGGCCGTGGCATCTACATGCTCGCGGTCGCGGCGCCACCCGAAAAGGCTTCGGACAGCGTGTTAGTGACGATCGCGATGGAGCGCGCCGATGGTATCGAGCGTATCGTGATGCGCTGCCGGATTGCGGCGGCGCTGCTGGGCGATGACGCCGCGGCGACCGCCGATCGGCTTATCGAATACCTTGCGCCGTGGTTTGAACGCGAGTTCGAGCAGACACGAGAGGCCGCACTCAAATCGATTCGCGCCGAGCGTAAACTCTGGGAGCTTTCGTTCGACACCAACCATCGCGGTCCCTTTTAGGCGGCACGCCGCAATTTCAGGCCAGGGAACGGGTCTGAGCGAGGGACGGCATGTTGACACCCTTGCGCATCCCACCAGAACCCGGCTAATGCGAGCATCAAGGCGTAGCGGGGAGGAATTTCATGGATGTCGAATTAAGACCGGCACGCGACGCGGATATCGCGGAACTGGCGCGGCTGGTCGGCGCGATTGCCGCATATCACGAGGCGCTCGACACGCGCGCCCGCTACGATTGGGACGAAATTCGCGAAGCGCCGGCCTGGCTCAAGGCCGTGATCCATCGCGACCATCACGCAATCTGGGTCGCCGACCATGGCAACGGCCGCCTCGTTGGCTACCTGTGGGTTCATCTGCGGCGCGACCGCCAGGGCTATCTGCCACGCCTCAAGGGCTACATCAATCACGCCTATCTGGACGACGGTTGGCGCGGCAAGGGCCTGATGAAGCCGATGCTCGAGATGGCGTACGACTGGTTTCGCGGCAAAGGCGTCGGGGTGGTTACGCTCACGGTACTGGATCGCAACTGGCTCGGATCGTCGGCATGGTACAAGCTCGGCTATGAAGACTGGATCCACGAGCGACGCATCGAGCTGAAGCCGCGCGGACGCTGAGCTGCGGCCGAGCTACGTTCGCCGCGTTCCGCGACCGGTGGACAGTGCCGTATCGCGACCGTCTGACCGTTCGGTAAGGGCCTTTCTGACCTTACGGCAAGGCCGCAATTATCCTTGACAAATCAGGACAAAAGCCTTATTAGACCGAATAGGTCAAGTATTGTCGCGAGCCCCTCAGATGCGGCCGTCGATGCGCCCGCAAAACCACACTGTGAAGTTTGACAGCAAGATTGGCTGGGCTATAGTATACCTGTTAGGTCCACTAATGTTATTTCCGCGAGACCTGGTGCGCATTTGATGTGGATAGTCTGAGACGAGGACGCAATGGTTAAGCTGCCGATTTACATGGACAACCACGCCACTACCCCGGCCGATCCGCGGGTGGTCGCGGCGATGGTGCCATATTTCACGGAGAAGTTCGGAAATGCCGCCAGCCGCAATCACAGCTTCGGCTGGGAGGCGGAAGAGGCGGTCGACAGGGCACGCAATCAGATCGCGAACCTGATCAGGGCCAAGTCCAAGGAGATCATTTTTACCAGCGGCGCGACCGAATCCGACAATCTTGCGATCAAGGGCGTGGTCGAGTTCTACAAGGAAAAGGGTAATCACGTCATCACCTGCGTGACCGAGCATAAAGCGGTGCTCGACAGTTGCCGCGCGCTGGAGCGTCGGGGCAAGGCGGCCGTGACCTATTTGCCGGTGGACAGGTACGGGATGGTGAACCCGGATGACGTGCGCAAGGCCATCACTGACAAGACCGTGCTGATCACGATCATGTACGCCAACAACGAGATCGGCACGATTCATCCGATCGCGGAGATCGGGCGTATCGCCAAGGAAAAGGGTATCGTATTTCACAGCGACGCAACTCAGGCGGTGGGCAAAATTCCGGTCGACGTCGACAAGGACGGTATCGACCTGATGTCGCTCAGTGGCCACAAGATTTACGGGCCCAAGGGCGTCGGCGCGATCTACGTCCGCTCGAAGGGGCCGCGCGTGCGAATCACGCCGATTATCGACGGCGGCGGCCATGAGCGCGGGATGCGTTCGGGCACGCTCAACGTCACGGGTATTGTCGGCTTCGGCAAGGCCTGCGAACTCGGCGGGGCCGAGATGGCCGACGAGGGCCGCAAGTTGATAGAATTGCGCAACAAGCTTCAGGCCGGGATTTTTGAGCGTCTCGACGAGATTTACCTAAATGGCCATCCGACCGAGCGTCTGCCCGGCAACCTGAACCTGAGCTTCGCGTACGTCGAGGGCGAATCGCTCCTGATGGGCATCAACGATATCGCGGTGAGTTCGGGTTCGGCCTGCACTTCGGCGACACTGGAGCCCTCCTACGTGATTCGCGCACTCGGTGTCGACGAAGAGTTGGCGCACAGCTCGATTC
>JBOHWJ010000628.1:0-4397 GCA_050736495.1 Binataceae bacterium (SeqCode)
GGATAGGCTGGGAGCAGCGGCGCAGCGAACGCCTGTTTCGGCCGCCGTGGTGGGCGCTACCGACTAAAAACACTCTCGACCGCGCTACCGCGACGTTTCCAAAATTGCTGCATGAGCGGCTGGACCAGACCGGAATCGACTTTGCCGTGCTCTATCCCACCAATGGCCTGACCGCACCGCATATCCGTGATGACGAGTTGCGGCGGGCCGCCTGCCGCGCCTTCAACACGTTCAACGCCGATAGCTTTCGCGATTTTTCAGACCGGCTGACACCCGCCGCGGTTATCCCGATGCATACGCCGAAGGAAGCGCTCGAGGAACTGGAATACGCGGTGAAAACGCTGGGGCTGAAGGTAATTATGATGGCGGGACACGTGCGCCGGCCGATCCCCGCGGTCGCCGGTAGCGTGCCGCATCCGACGCGCTACGCTTACTGGCTCGACCTGCTCGCGCTCGACAGTGAGTATGACTATGATCCGGTATGGGCCAAGTGTCTGGAGCTTGGCGTGGCGCCTTCGTTCCATTCCTTTGGGATGGGGTGGGGCAGCCGGACTTCGATTTCCAATTACATGTTCAACCACATCGGTCACTTCGCGGCGGCCGGCGAGGCGCTGTGCAAGGCGATGTTTTTTGGCGGCGTCACGCGCCGCTTCCCCGCACTGAGATGCGCGTTTCTGGAATGCGGGGTAGGGTGGGCGGCCAGCCTCTACGCCGACATGATCGGCCATTGGGAGAAGCGCAACTCCCGGGCCATCGAGAACTACAATCCGGCCAATCTCGATCGCAAACTGTTTAGTGATCTCGCGCGTCGACACGGCGGAAAGCTCGTCATCGCCAAGCTCGAAGGACATGGCGAGGGCTGGGGTATCGGCGCCACCCGCGAGGATCCGGAGACGCTCGACGATTGGGCCCGATGCGGGATCGAAAAGACCGAGGATATTCGTGACCTGTTCGTGCCTAACTTCTACTTCGGATGTGAGGCCGACGATCCAATTAACGCGCTGGCGTTTGACCGCCGGAAACTTCCCTTCAGCGCAAGGCTCAATGCCGTTTTTAGTTCTGATATCGGCCATTGGGATGTGCCCGACATGACCGCGGTGACCGAGGACGCCTATGAACTGGTCGAGCATGGACTGCTCAGCGAAGAAGACTTCCACGATTTTGTTTTTGCCAACCCGGCACGCCTATGGACCGGCATGAACCCGGACTTCTTCAAGGGCACGGTTGTGGAAAACGCGGTGGCGGGACTTCTCGATGGCCGCTGAGGCGCGACACTGAAGTGGGTCGCAGCGTAGAGTTGGGTTGACGCGCGGATGATCAGATGCTCTGCTCGCGTCGAGAGGTTTCCATGAGCGAACAACTCACTGATGCCGAACGCGTAACGAGGGAACAGCGCGAATTCTGGAACAACGCCGCACCCGGCTGGAAGCGGATGTTTACGGGCGGGCTTGAGCGCGCCGCGCAACACATATCCGACCGGCTGGTGGAACTTGCGCACATCAAACCCGGCGACCGCGTGCTCGATATCGCGACCGGCTCGGGCGAACCCGCAATCACGGCGGCGCGCAAGGTCGGGGCGCACGGGCTCGTGGTGGCGACCGACCAGTCCGCCGCGATGCTCGCACAGGCGCGTGAACGCGCCGCGGCGCTTGGCCTCAACAATATCAAGTTCGTCGAAACCGGCGCCGCAACGCTTGCGGTCGAGGAGCAAGGCTTCAACGCCGCGCTGTGCCGATGGGGCCTGATGTTCGTGCCCGATCTGGACGCCGCCGCACGCCGCATCGCGCAACTGATTGTTGCCGGTGGAACGTTCGCAACCGCGGTGTGGGCGGCGGCCGAACGGGTGCCGATGATTGGCCTGGGCGAGGATGCCATCCGCGCGTTGGCCAAGCTGCCGCAGCCGTCGCCGGACGCGCCACATCCGCTCAGACTGGCGGACACAAAACCGCTCGAACGCGCACTGAGTTCAGCCGGGTTCAAGGAAACTCACTGCGAGCCGATCATCGTGCGTTTTGAATGGAAATCGGCAGAGGAGTTCACCGAGCAGCGGCGGGCCTTGTCGGCTCCGTTTCGGGCGTTGCTATCAAAACAGACGCCGGAGATGCAGCAGAAGATCCTCGCTGTCGTCACCGACGGCGCGCGCGGGTATGCGGACGCGTCGGGTACTGTACGTATGGACAACGAGGCCATTTGCGTCGCGGCCCAGCGATAGAGCAACGCTAAACAATCCGCACACCGGAGTTGACTATGAAACCGATCGCATACGTGACGCGGCTGAACGAGTTCTATCGCGGCCAGGGTTTCTCTCCCTACCAATGGACCATCAACCAAACGGCTCCGCTCACGCCGCTCAAAAAGCCGCTGAATCGTTGCCGCATTGCGCTGCTCACCTCGGGCGGAGTGTCACGCAGAGACATGGCGCCTTTCGATCCGCAGTCGCGCAATGATCTGAGGGTCGATACTATCGACAAGAATACCTCGTCGGATTTCTTTGCGATCAACGACGATTACTACAACCATAGCGATGCCGATAGAGATATCAACTGTATATTCCCGTTTGAACGGCTGCGCGAGCTTGCCGTCGAGGGCGTCATCGGTGAGGTCGCACCGCATCTCTATAGCGGCTTCATGGGGCGCATCTACATTCGCAGTACCGTCGTCAATGAAGCGGGGCCGGCGCTCGTGCGGAAACTGCGCGACGAGAGTGTCGACGCCTTCGTACTCGTGCCCGCCTGACCGCTCGATCACCAGACCGTCGGTCTGGTGGCACGCGTGGTCGAGGAAGCCGGCATTCCGACCGTAGTGGTTTCGACCGGCCGCGACTTGAGTTCGCAAGTGAGACCGCCGCGGACCGCATTCGTGAATTTCCCGATGGGGAATCCTTTCGGCAGGCCCTTCGACGCGGTACAACAGCGCGCAGTTCTGCTGGACGCTCTGCACGTGATCGAGTCCGTCAAGATTGGCGGTGAACTAATCGATTTGCCGTACGAATGGGGCGGGGAGTTCGCGCTGAATCTCGGCTCCGGTGATCGCTCGAATAACGCCTGACAATACCGCGCGTCGGCGACCAGGCGGCAGGCGCGGCGCGCGGGTCGGGTAGCGGCGCCTGGGGAAGATCGATCAGATCATTGAGCGCCGATGGTGCCGGGTCGCCCATCCAGATCCAGACGAAGCAGTTACGCTCGACAACCGGGTAGCTCCTGACCCGCGCCGCGGGCGGAATATATGATCGCCCGGCACCGCGACGCATCTGCCTGTACGATCGAAGATCAGGCCGTGGTAGCCGCATTGAATTTCCTGGTCGCAAACCCATCCGAAGGTCAGCGGGGTTCCGATGGCAGCATCGATCCTCGAGTGCGGCGACGTTGCCCACATGGTCCCTGAAAAGCGCGACAGGTTCGTCAAGAACACGCCGGGCAAATGGACGCTCGGCGATTTCGTTGGACCAGGCCGCAATGTACCAGGCGTTTCGGACGAACATCGGTGTCTCCGATTGGCCGCGACCGGCTATACTCGCCAGGTATTGCGCAAGTTAAGTATGTTCCGAACGTACATTCGTTGTCCATCTCCGATTATGCCGGCGCACGCGCGCCAACTAAATCAGCCTCAGGCCCAGAAAGTAGGCGACGAGAAACACAAGACCCAGCGGTATTCCATAGCGCGCCCATTTCGCCGCGGAGATGCGCAGGGCGCCCGCCGCGATGATATTGGGAATGTTGCCCTGGATCAGCATTCCACCGGAGGCGAGGAGGGCAAGAATAACCTCGCGCGCCAGCTTTAACTCCATGCCGTGGATCTCGATCGCGATTACGGTGGCGTTGTCGAGTGCGGCGCCGACTACATTGGCCCAGTAGAGCGCCGGAGCGCTCAAATTAGCGACGTATTCATGAGCCAACGGAGCATAAGCTTCACCGAGTAAGACCAGGCCCGCGATAAACGCGAAAACTTTTATCCCTCTGAAGATAACGGCCCAGAAACTCTCGCTCATGTTCTCGCTTGCGGTCGCCGCCGCGTATTCACCGCGCGCGTAAAATGCGACCAGCGCTGAGCAGGCCGCGATGCCCGGCAGCACATACGGCGCCAGCAGGAAGGTCAGACCGAAGAAGTCCAGATTCAACGCATCAACCGCGATGGTCGAAAGCGGCTCACCTAGCGGCGTTAGCGATGCGCCCAGGCCGATCGCCAGGCACCCAACAACGGTTATTTGCACGGTCTTTTCGCGCGGCAAGCGCAAGGAGCGAAGCGTTTCGACCAGCATAAGCGCCGCGATGATCGAGGTAATGATGCTAGAGAGTAGCGCGATGACGGCTACGAGCAGCGCTGCCAGTGCGGGGCGGGAGACCTGAAGGGTCATCGAAGCAACGGCACGGTCAAGATACTCGCGGCCATATTGGAAC
>JBOHWJ010000629.1:0-7537 GCA_050736495.1 Binataceae bacterium (SeqCode)
CAAGCAAACCATGCGGGATCGCCGAGCAGTTGACCGCAACGAATGGCGCCGCCGACCGCGCGGATTTGAAATGAATGGTGCGCGCGACCAGGTCTTTGCCGGTGCCGCTTTCGCCATAAATAAGGACCGCGGCATCATTCGTCACCAGCCGGCCGACCAGCTTGTAAACTTCCTGCATCGCGGGGCTGCGCCCGATGATCTCGCCACCCGCCAGTTTCGGCGCGACGTTTTCCTTAAGGTAATCGAGCTCGGCCGCCTTGGCCGCCTGGTTCGAAATCTCGACCGCGCGCCGCACCGCGGCCGCGACCAAATCGAGATTCGCGAACGGCTTGGTAAGATAGTCGTGCGCGCCGCGCTTCATCGCCTCGACCGCGTTGTTCATGGTGCTGGCGGCAGTGATTACGATAACCAGCGTGCGGCTTTTCTCCGCGCGCGCGGCCGAGAGCACTTCGAGTCCGCCCACGCCTGGCATCATGATGTCGAGCAGGGCTACGTCAAAACGATTGCTGAGCAGTGCGGTGAGCGCGCCTTGGCTGTCGGCCGCTTCCTCGACCACGTGGCCGGCCGTTTCCAACCGATGGCGCAGGACGAGGCGGATGCCGGGGTCGTCGTCGGCGACGAGTACCGCCGGGTGCGCTGCGGATGCGGTTGAGGGGTTGTCGGGCTCGGGTATCATGGTTGAATTCAAGCGATCATCGTAGCCGAAAGCGCAGGCGAGGGGCGAGACGGCGGTACGATTGCGCGCGCGCGATTGTTAACTTCGCGGATTGCGCGGAGCGCGGACCGCGTGGAGAATGACGAACAAAGGCGGGCGGCTGGTTTCTCCACCTCAATCGGGTCCGACCGGCAGCATCACGCCGAAGGTCATGCCGGGAGCGACCATATCGCCGTCGCCTTTCGTAGCGATTACCGCCGTGCCCGCGCCATTATCGCCATCCCGTATCGCCGCTGCCGTCGCCATACCATCGTCCAGCGCAGCCACTTGTTCGCGAGAGAGTGTCATTGGGACGACGCCGCCGCGCTCAGCCCATAGCTTGCCGCCATGGAGGGCGACGATGCGCTGGCTGAGCACCAGGCCAAGTCCGGTGCCCGACGGCTTGGTGGTGAAAAATGGCGTGAAGAGTTGGCGGAGTTCCTCCGGCGCTATGCCCTTGCCGGTGTCGCTGATTTCGACGCGCAGGAATTGGCGGCGGCGGCCGTGCGCCGTCACGCGGAACTTCGCTTCGATTGCGGTGCGCAACCGTATGATGTGGCGGACGCCACCGCCCTGCGTTCCCGTGCCGCCCGCGGCACTTTGATGACCTGCGGCCTCAATCGCCTCGAACGCGTTGCGCAGAAGGTTCAGGAAGACGCGTTCCAGCGCGTGGGCGTCGCCGGTCACTTCTGGCAAACTGGGGTCAAACGCCTGCTGGATCGTCAATCCGGCTGGCGTTTCCGGATACAAACCGGCCATTCGCAGCGCCTGGTGTAAAACCTGGTGAATATTTACCGGCCCGCGTTTGAGCCGTTGCGGGCTGCTGGCTGTAAGCACCTGCTCGACCAGCGTGGCGATACGATCGACGCCATCGAGAATCAGGCGGCAATACTGCTGCGCCCGGAGGTCCGCCGGGAACATCGCGGCGAGCAGCTCGGACGCTCCCTTGATACCGGTCAGAGGATTTTTAACTTCATGCGCGAGCCCCGCCGATGACAGCCGCAATGACCCTTCGCCACCATCAAAAGCCTGCTCCGCACTCTTCAGGTGAGACAAATCGTGCAGCAAAATAATCGCGCCTTCAGGGCGGCCTTCGGCATTCAACAGCGGGGCGACCTCGGCGCGCACGATGGCCGAGTGGCGGTCGATAATAAGTGTGGCTTCCGGATTGTCGAGGTTCTGTCCACTGTTGAGGCATGAATCGATCATCGCCGCGAGCCATTCGTTGCGCCGGATTATTTTGCCGACCAACGTGCGGCTGATCCGCGACGCGCCCAGCATCGTCTCGGCCGCCGCGTTGACCGCGATTGGTTCGAGCATGGGCGACAGCACGACCATCGCATCGCTCAGGCTATCGACGATTTCGCGCCATAAGTCCAAGGGCTTTTCCGTTATCCTCGTCTGGCCGACGCTACCACAAAGGCGATGTCGGACTAATACGGCTTCGCGTCCTATGCGCCCACGCTGTCTAATTTCGCCACGCGGCTCCGCCTATCCACATCTTTTAAGCCATGATTGAAAAAATTGACGACTTTGAGCTCAATAGACCTACTTAAGACCGAATTGCCTGTGGAAGAGTGGTTTTTCGTATTAGAATTTTTTATTAGTCATGGCTTGATAATGGAGAATCAGGCCGATAGGGTGAGCGTCAATTTGATGACGCTCTCATGCGGGGGAACTTACCACATACTGCCATCGCCCTGGGGCTGACGCTGATGCTGTTCGGCTGCGTTCAGTCGTCGCAGCAAATGGCCGGCGCAACGGACAACCAGCTCGCGGTGACTGGCCAGGTTCCGGTTTCGGGTGCGACCGCGCTATCGAATAGCGCCGACGCCGCCGCGATTGCCGCCCCCACTGCGGATGACGGTATATCGGCGTCGCTGGCGGCGAATTTGTTCAACACCACCGGCGAGCCGGTGCTGCTTGAGCCGCACGGCCAAGGCGTCTCCACCAACGGGCCAGGCCGGCTTCCGTTCGTAATCAACAGCCCCAGACAGATGCCGCCCTTCCCGCTGGTTCTGAACGGATGGGTCAATGCGTATGTCGATGAGTTTATCGCCCAGCCGGCGGGACTCAAGCGCTCGTTCAGACGTTCCCAGCCATATATGGCCCAGATGGTCTCGGAGCTGGAAAGTGCCGGGCTGCCGAAGGATCTGATCTATCTGGCCTTTGCCGAGAGCGGATTTTCGCCCTCTGGGGACGGGCCTTGGCAGCTTACCAAGGAGACTGCCCGGCGTTACGGCCTGATCATCAACCACTGGATCGATGAGCGGCGCGATCCGATCAAGTCGACGCGCGCCGCCGCCGAATATCTCTCCACGCTGCACGACGAGTCGGGTGATGACTGGCGGATGACGCTGATCGCCTGGAACAATGGGGATGCCGCGATAGAGCGCTTCCTGTCGCTCGAGGGCGCCAGCTACGCCAAGCTGATGACGCGGCTGCCACGGCATACGCGCGCGCTGATGAACCGTTTCATGGCGGTCGCATTTATCGCGCGCAATGCGCGGCAATATGGACTGGAACCGGTCAGCTATACGGAACCGCCGCATTATCACGAGGTGAGCATTGAGGGCGGCACGGCGCTCCGCTCGGTGGCCCGTGCCGAGCATACGACGGTCAGCGTCCTGCGCAAGCTTAATCCCGCGCTCCTGCACGATCGAGTGCCACCCAATCTATCGCGCTATGACATCCGGATTCCCGACGAGCGGCTCGAAGCCCGCCTTCTGAACCAATTCTGACTCGGCCCTTACACGATTCCACGCCCGCCCGTTCAATTGCTTCTGAAAGCGGCGTATTCTGGGCTCGCGATGATCAGCGCAGACCAAGCCCTCGAAATCGTAATTGAAAACGTCGCTCCCATCGGGGTCGAGCGCGTTCCCATTTTGAAAGCGCGGGATCGCGTACTGGCCGAGGAGATCAGGTCGCCGCGTGACATTCCGGGTTTCGATAACTCCGCCATGGACGGCTACGCCGTGCGCGCTGCCGACATCGCCGCGGCAAGCGGTTCGCATCCGGTCACGCTCAAGGTGATCGAGACCGTCGCGGCTGGAGCGATGCCATCGATGCTGCTGGAAGCGGGGCAGGCGGTTCGCACCATGACCGGCGCGCCGGTTGTCATTGGCGCCGACGCTATAGTGCCGGTCGAGCGGACGCGCGGCGGCGATACGACCGTCGAAATTTTGGCGACGGCCGAGCATGGCGCCTTCGTACGGCCGCGCGGCGAAGACCTGAAACGTGGTGAACTCGTCATGAGCGCGGGCAAGACGCTAAGTGCCTCGGATTTGGGCACGTTGGCCTCGCTCAACCGCTCGATGGTCGACGTATGCCGCCGACCGCGTGTCGCGATCGTGGCGACCGGCGATGAATTGGTCGACGTGGACCAGGTTCCGACCGGCGCGCAGGTGGTCAATTCGAGCGCCTACGCGCTCGCAGGCGGTATTCGCGAGGCAGGCGGCGAGGCCGTGATTCTTAGGGTCGCGCGGGACCGTCCCGAGGAGGTGCGCGCGCGGTTGACCGAAGCCCTCGCCTTCGACGCCGTGCTGTCAACTGGCGGCGTGTCGGTGGGACAGTTCGACCACGTCAAAGGCGCGCTCGACGAATTGGGGATGCGCCAGCTTTTTCACGGCGTGGCGCAAAAGCCCGGCCGGCCGCTCAAGTTCGGTACGATCGGCGGCAAGCCGGTGTTCGGCTTGCCGGGCAATCCGGTCTCGACCATGGTCTGCTTTTACCTGTACGTAAGTCCGGCGCTGCGCAAAATGGGTGGGCGGCGTGGGCTCGGATTGCCGCGAGTGCGGGTGCGATGCGCCTGTGACATAAAAGTCGCCAACAATCTCACGGAATTCGTTCGCGTCACGCTCGAGCGGCGCGGCGATGGACTTCATGCCACACCGACCGGCAATCAGAGTTCCGGCGTTCTTAGCTCGCTCTCACGCGCCGACGCGCTGCTTATCGGACCTGCCAGCGAAAACATCCTTAAGGAGGGTAGTCAGGCGACCGTTCTGCTGCTGGTCTCGGAAGCGGCCGCCGAGGCCGGGGCCTTTTTCGAGGAACGCCATCTGCGCCAGGTGAATTGAACGGCCAAGGTCAGCAGGCAGCCGAGAATCGCGGAGGCGACGATTATTGCGGGCAGCGTGGCGTGCAATGCGACCAGGAACGGGACCAAATAGATTGGGAAGGTAATCTGGACATTGGCCCAAAGGATGTAGGCCAGCCACAGGATGATAATCAGAGCGCCCCAAAACTTCGGCCGTCTCCAGAATTCGTACATCGATAAGCCCCCGCCGGGTGAGTCTTTCGAGCTTGGAGACTGAACGAACGGTTGTCAACGCGGGAGCGGCATACCACGTAGTGGGTCATTTGAATCCCAAGCCGTGCAATTTCTTCGATTCGACAAACGTGGCCGGTCGATGTGTTGAGCCGGATCGCGCTCAAATAAAGCGACCCGGCTCCGTCGCGATTAGACCCGTTCCAGCTCACCGCGCCGAATGCGGACGACCAGGTCGTTCCACTCCGCATGGGTCAGCGTCACGGTGTTTTCGTCTTCCCCAATGCGCACGCCTTTGTCGTCGATCTCGACGGCGGGACAATGACCACACTCGGGGCAAAGCGTGACTTTTACCGGCTCCATTGACATCACCTCCTTCACGCCCGATGCTAGACCTTCAACTAAGGTTTAAGGTCAAGCTCATGCTCACAATTGGAGAGGTGGCCAAGCGCACCGGTCTCAGCGCCTCAGCGATCAGGTATTACGAACGGCACGGTCTCGTGCGGGCGTCGAGGCTTCTGAACGGTTATAGGCTCTACGACGACGGGGCGATCAGAGCGTTGCACTTCCTGCGCAAGGCTCAGACGCTGGGCTATACGCTTGGAGAGATAAAGCAACTCTTGGAGTTAGCGCGGCACGGTAAACGCCCCTGCAACAGTGTGCGCGAACTCGCGCGCAGGCATCTAGGCGACATCGATGCCAAGATTCGCGAGCTTCGATCTCTGCGCGAGGAACTGCGCAATTTGTTAACGCGTCGAACCACGGCTCGCGGCAATGAGCTATGCCCGCTAATCCCGTCCAATCCAAATCGGGCCGCTACCAGCTCGCGCGGCGCGGTTGCGCGGTGAATTGATATGCGCTTCAGGGTAGGGCAGGGGTTCGACTTCCATCCGCTTGAGGCGGGACGAAGGCTGGTGCTGGGCGGAGTTGAGATCGCGCATAGCGCCGGTCTGCGTGGCCATTCGGACGCCGATGTAGCCGCGCATGCGCTAAGCAACGCGATTCTCGGGGCGATTGGCGAAGGCGATCTCGGACGCCATTTTCCTGACAGCGATCCACGTTACCAGGGCGCCAACAGCCTCGAACTGCTCGCCGCGGTATGGAAGCTCGCGGTCGCAAAGGGCTATCGACTGAGCAACGCCGATCTCACTGTCGTCGCCCAGCGCCCGCGCCTGGGGCCGCATCTGCCCGCGATGACGGCGCGCCTGGCAACCACGCTCGGGGTCGAGCCCGAGCGGCTCAACCTCAAGGCGTCAAGCCCCGAGGGACTGGGCGCGCTCGGACGCGGCGAAGGGATGGCCGCCGCCGCGATCGTGATGCTCGAAGCGGACTGACCACCCTTGGGGGCTATGGCCGTTCTCTAGCGGGCGACCCAACCGCCGTCGACCGCCATCGGATGACCCGTCACGAACGACGCGGCGTCGGAGCAGAGCCACACTACAGCCTCGGCGATCTCCTCGGGCTTGCCCAGGCGGCCGACCGGTTCACCCTCGCTGAGCGCCGCTTCCGAATATGAACTGGTGTCGATTAACCGTGCCACCATCGGGGTGTTGATCACGCCCGGGCATACGCAATTGACGCGGATATTCTTTTTGGCGAATTCGAGCGCGGCCGTGCGCGTGAGCTGAACCACGCCACCCTTCGAGGCATTGTAGGCGGGCAGTCCCTCGAAGCCGACCAACCCCGCCACCGACGCGGTGTTGACGATGGCGCCGCCGCCCTGCTTCAGCATCTGCGGAATCTCATACTTCATGCACAGCCATACGCCTTTCAGGTTAATCGCGATGGTGCGGTCCCAGGTCTCCTCGGTGCATTCGACGGTGTCGGCGATTTTGCCCTCGATGCCCGCATTGTTGTGGGCGCAGTCGATGCGTCCGTAGGTCTCGACGGTCTTGTTCACCATCACTTCGACCTGTTTAGCGACCGATACGTCGATATTGAGGAAGCCTGCCTGTCCACCGGCGTCTTTGATCATTTTGACGGTGCGTTCGCCGCCTTCGGGGGCGTAATCGGCGATCATTACTTTGGCACCCTCACGAGCGAACGCGAGCGCGGTGGCGCGGCCGATGCCTGAGCCTCCACCGGTGACGAGAGCGATTTTTCCATCCATGCGTCCGGCCATTGCGACACCTCCGACGAGTCGTTTCACATTCCAACGCGTTTATGCCTCCGCGCAGGCGGGATTTGCAAACCGGAAGTAACGAGGCCGGGCCGGCGCGGGTACGGAGCTACAGGTCGTCGTCGCCGCCGGAATCGTCGCCACCATCGAGTTCGCCGCCCTGTTCGGCTTCGGCTACGGCCTGGTCGAAGTCCGGACCGGCAAATTCATCGCCCATCTGCTGTCCCATGCGGCGCATCACGCGGGCTACGCTCTTGGGGTCGTTTTCGTCGAGGTCGCTGAAATTGGTGGGGTCGGCAAGCGCATCCATGCGCGCCTCTTCGCTGCGCGGCATCGCAAAGCGCGACATCAGCCGGCGCATCGTCGTGGCTCCGCAATGATCGCACGCCGCATCGACTTTTTCGCTGGCGCGCAATGTCAGCACGCTGGTGCGGCGATGGCACTTTTCGCATTCGTA
>JBOHWJ010000630.1:0-6268 GCA_050736495.1 Binataceae bacterium (SeqCode)
CCGCTATGCTCGCCTTCGCTCTCACCGACGCCGCGAAAATTGAACCGCAGCGTCGCCCAGCCAAGCTCCCACATCGCGTTCAGCACCGCGTCAACAACGTTGTTGTACATCGAACCGCCATAGAGCGGATGGGGATGGCAGACGACACCGCCCCGCGCGGGAGCGCCGCTCTCGGGCTTGGCCAGCAAACCTTCGAGCGTGAGCGAATCGGATTTGAAGGTGACGCGCTGTTCTTTCATCGGCGCTCCTCAATACCTAATGTTTTATTTTGTTAAAGTGATCGTTTAATTGATAGTGGCGCGAGCCGCGGTCGTTGCGGAGCCGCCGGGCCACAGCAACACGCCGTGCATCTGGCCATGCGCCGAGCCCTGCTATACTACAGACGCCGCGATGGATGAAGATTTACAGCGCGATGCCGAGTGGCCGCCGAAATTCGCGGCCGACCGCATGCTTAAGCGTCTCGCCCGCTGGCTGCGCCTGATGGGCGCCGACGTGCTCTGCGATGACGCGCTCTCCGGCGCGGAGGTGTTGAGGCTCGCACGCGCGCAGGGCCGCCCACTGCTCACACATGATAAGCGTCTGCGCACCGCGCCCGACGCGCTTTACATCGAAAGCCATCTGTTTCGCGACCAGGTGCGCGAGGTTCTCGCGCGTTTTCCATTCGATACGCGTCGATGGGCGTTCACCCGTTGCTCGCGGTGCAACGACGAGCTTAAAGCAGTGGCGCGCAAAGTGGTGGCGCGGCGCGTGCCGCCGTTCGTTTACGCCAGCAATGAGAAGTTCGCCGTATGCGATCGCTGTGGCCGCGTCTACTGGAGCGCCACTCATCTGGAGCGCGCTTGGCGCGAACTGAAGTCGATGGGATTTTAAGCGCGGATAAATTATTCGGATTAGGATGGAAGCATGAACCATGACGGTAAATTCATCACCCTCGACGGAGAACTTTACGACTACCTCGTCGCCCGTGGCCATAACGGCGACATGACTCTGCGGGAGTTGGCCGAGGAGACCGCACGGCTTGGTCCGATTGGCATGATGCGGATAGCGCCCGAGCAGGGCACTTTCATGACGATGCTGGCGCGCGCGATTGGCACGCGCAACGCGATCGAGATCGGCACATTCACAGGCTACAGCTCGATCTGCATCGCGCGTGGGCTGCCCGAAGATGGCCGGCTGCTATGCTGCGACGTGAGCGAGCAATGGACCGCGATCGCGCGGCGCTACTGGGAGAAGGCGGGCGTAGACGGCAAAATAACGCTCAAACTCGGATCAGCGCTCGAGACCGTTAGCGCACTGCCGGCCGCGATCACCTTTGATTTCGCCTTCATCGACGCCGACAAGACCAACTACCGCACCTATTATGAAGAGGTTCTGAAACGCGTGCGCTCCAACGGTCTCATCCTGATCGATAACGTGCTGTGGAACCGTTGGGTGCTCGATCCGAAAAATCAAACCGACGACACGCGCGCGATTCGCGCCCTCAATGATTTCCTGGTGACCGACGATCGGGTCGATTTGGTGATGCTGCCGGTGTCCGACGGCCTGACTGTCTGCCGCAAGAAATAGCGGCGCGCTCGAACGCTTGCACGAAGTATCCGATGGCGCGCGTTCCGTTGGCGTGGCGCGGCGCGCAAGCTAGACTCGGCGAACGGGAGACCGGTTGATAATCGCGATGGACGAACGCTACGATCCCAAGAAAATCGAATCCTACTGGCGCCAGGAATGGGAGCGCGCCGACCTCTACCTGACGCGCGAGGAGCGCGACTGTCCCAAGTTTTACGTGCTCGAGATGTTCCCCTACCCGTCCGGCGACGGGCTCTCGGTCGGGCACCTGCACAATTACATCCCCTGCGACGTCATCGGACGCTACAAACGGATGGCTGGCTTCAACGTGCTGCATGCGATGGGCTGGGACGCATTTGGCCTGCCCGCCGAAAATGACGCTTTGCTCAAGGGCCTCCATCCCAGGGAGACCGTTCCGCGCTATGCGGCGAACTTCAAGCGCCAGTTGATATTATCCGGATGCGCCTACGACTGGACGCGGGAGATCAATTCGTCCTCGCCCGACTATTACAAGTGGACGCAATGGTTCTTTCTGCTGCTGTATAAACGCGGGCTGGCTTATCGCGCGATGGGCTCGCAATGGTGGTGCGACAAATGCCGCACCATCCTGGCTAACGAACAGGTGGTCAACGGCTGCTGCTGGCGCCATAGCGACACCCAGGTCTCCAAGAAAGACCTCGAGCAGTGGTTCTTCAAAATCACCGATTACGCCGACCGCCTGCTCGAAGACCTCGACCAAATCGATTGGCCCGAACCGATCAAGCTGATGCAGCGCAACTGGATCGGCCGTTCCGAAGGCGCCGAAATCGCCTTTCCCGCCAGCGGCCATGCCGGCAAGGAAGTGCGTTTCTTCACCACGCGCCCTGACACCGTCTTCGGCGTGTCTTTCATGGTGCTCGCGCCCGAACATCCGCTGGTCGCCGAAATCACCACGCCCGCGCAACGCGCCGCGGTCGAGGCGTACGTCACGCAGGCGCGCCGCCAGAGCGAAATCGAGCGGCTCTCGACGGTCAAGGAAAAGACCGGCGTTTTCACCGGCGCGTACGCGCGCAATCTTTTCACCGACACTGACATCCCGATCTGGATCGCCGACTACGTTCTCATGGGTTATGGCACCGGCGCCATCATGGCGGCGCCCGGCGAAGATCAGCGCGACTTCGAATTCGCCACCAGGTACGGGCTGGAAATCCCGATCGTCACCGCACCGGCCGACGGCGGTGTCGCACCGCGCGACCGCGCGTTTAGCGATCATGGCATCGCGGTCAACTCGGGTTTCCTCGACGGCATCAAGACCGCCGACGCGATCAGAGCCGTGTGCAAATACGCCGAGGAGCACGAGTTCGGCCGCGCGACAGTGAGTTACCGGATGCGCGACTGGCTCATCTCGCGCCAGCGCTATTGGGGCTGCCCGATCCCGATCGTGTATTGCAAGAGCGAATGCGGAATCGTACCGGTGCCCGATGATCAATTGCCGGTGATATTGCCCGCAATGAAAGACTACCAGCCCTCCGGCACCGGACGCTCGCCGCTCGCCAATGTTGCCGAATTCGTTAACACCACCTGCCCGCAATGCGGCGGACCGGCCGAACGTGAGACCGACACGCTCGACGGTTTCGCCTGCTCGTCATGGTATTTTCTGCGCTTCGTCTCGCCACACTACGCCGACGCGCCGTTCGAGCAGGCGGCCGGCGATTACTGGCTGCCGGTCGATCTCTACGTCGGCGGCGCTGAGCATGCCGTGATGCATCTGTTGTATGCGCGGATGTGGACCAAGGTGATGTTCGACGCGGGACTGATTAAGTTCAAGGAACCGTTTCCGGTGCTGCGCAACCAAGGCATGATCTGGGCCGCCGACGGCCAGAAGATGTCCAAGAGCAAGGGCAACGTCGTTACGCCGGACGCCATGATCGACAAGTACGGCGCCGACGCGCTCAGGCTGTGGGAATTGTTCATGGGGCCATTCGAGGAGGCGACCAACTGGAACGAGGAGGGCGTGGTCGGCACCGCGCGCTACCTCGCTCGCGTATGGGGTGTCGTGCGGCGCTACGCCGCAGCCGGATGCCCGGCGGGAACTCCCGGCGCCGAGACGCTCAAGCGCGCGCATAAGACCATCCAGACCGTCACCGACCATGTTGAACGGCTGCGCTTCAATACCGCGCTCGCGATTCTGATGGAGCAGCTTAATCATATCCAGAAGCTCATGCCTGCGGAGATGGGCCGTTTCGTGGTCGAAAGTTACATCGTGCTGCTCGCCCCGATGGCGCCGCATATCACCGAGGAAATGTGGCGCGCGCTCGGCCACGGCAAATCAGTACACCTCGAATCCTGGCCGAAGTACGACGCCGAACTTGCGCGCGACGAGACCGTCACGGTGGTGGTGCAGGTTAACGGTAAGGTGCGCGACCGTCTGCAGGTCGGCGCCGGCGCGCCGGAGGATGAAGTGCGCGGAATGGCGCTTCAGAGCGAGGCGGTGATGCGCTATCTGGCGGGCAAGCCGCCGAAGAAAATCATATACGTCCCCAACAAACTCGTGAGTATCGTGGCGTAGCGCGCAAAATTCCATGCGCGGAGATTGCCTCGCAACCGTGATGCGCTGCCTCTCATCGGTGGCCATTGAGTCAGGCCAATGACGTCCGCGCCGGCGGCGTGAGCGGCGCACGGCCGCACTGGGGAAAATATACGCTCGACGAAACTTAATTTGAAACTTTAACTCCGGCCATGCGATAGACGATGCATAATTCCGCATGCAAGCAAGAGGTCATACGCCAATGCCTGACGACGCACTCAAAGTCGAACGCCATCAGAATTACCTAACGCTCTCGCTCAACCGCCCTGAGAAACGCAACGCCATCAACCGGCCGATGCTCGAAGCTCTCGACCAGGCCTTGGCGATGGTCGAAGGCGACAAGGAAATCCGCGCCGTCGTACTGCGCGGCGAGGGCCGGGGCTTCTGCTCCGGCCTCGATCTGCGCGATATCGAGCAAATCGGGACGGGCGGCGTGACGCCCGAGAAGATTTTCCGCCGCCTCGAAAAACTGCCGGTCCCGACCATCGCGGCGATCCATGGCGACGCTCTCACTGGTGGCCTGGTGCTCGCCCTCGTATGTGATCTCCGCATCGCCAGCGCGAGCGCCAAGCTCGGTATGACGCCGGCGCGCATCGGCTACCTGCCGACCTACAACATCTTCCGCACGTTTTGCGAAATCGCGGGTCCGGCCAACACCGCCGAAATCATGTACCTGGCCGAGCCGGTCGATAGTGCGCGGGGGCGCGAGATGGGGCTGGTGCAAAAGATCGTTCCCGACGCAAACCTCATCGACGCCGCCGATCAGTGGGCCGCCAAAATCGCCGGCAACGCGCCGCTCTCGGTGCGTGCGATGAAGGTCAGTATCGAGCGCGTGATGAGCAAGGCGTTCGACGTCGATCACAAGGATATCGACGAGATGGGGGCCAAGGTGCGCGGTAGCAGGGACGCCAAGGAAGGCGTGCGCGCGTTTCTGGAAAAACGCAAACCGGTCTGGCACGGCGAGTGAGTGAACGCGCCGCTTGAAGACGGCGCAGCGAGCGTGCGATGCTCGCCTATCAACGCGAAACTTGTCGCTTTCAAGGAGTGGCTTAGATGGCCGAGTTGCTTAAAATCGAGCGTCGACAGAATTACGCCGTATTCACGCTCAATCGCCCCGAGAAACGCAACGCGCTCAACGAGGTGCTGGTCCGCGCGATCGACGAAGCGTGCGCTTCGATCGAAGACGACAAGAATATCCGTGCCGTCATCCTGCGTGGCGAGGGCCGCAGCTTCTGCTCGGGTATCGACCTTGCAGAGGCCGACCGCCTCGAAGGCGGCCACAATCCGATGAGTCTCGAGCGGGTCTTCGGACATTTGGAAAACCTACCGGTGCCAACCATCGCGGCCATCAATGGCTCAGCTCTGGCCGGCGGATGCGAGCTCGCGCTGCATTGCGACCTGCGCGTGGCCGGCGATGATGCGCGCATCGGAATGACGGTGGCGCGCGTCGGCCTGCTCGTCCCCTACGACTTCATCCGCAAACTTATCGAGGCAATCGGATCGGCCAACACCGCGCAGATTCTCTATACGGGCGAACCGGTCGATGCGCAGCGCGCGCTCGCGATGGGCATGGTGCATGAGGTCGTGCCCGCCGCCAGGCTCGACGAGGCCGCGATCGGATGGGCGGAGAAAGTCTCAGCTAACGCGCCGCTCTCGCTGCGGGCGATGAAGAAAAGCCTGCGCCGCTCAATGAGCAACTCCAATAACGCCTGGCACGAGGACATCCTCGAACTCGGGCGGCAGGTGCGGGCGAGCAAGGACGCCAAAGAGGGTATCCGCGCGTTCCTCGAGAAACGTAAACCGAACTGGAAGGCGGAATAACACGGCCCGGTCGCCGCGCTTTGCGCACGGCGACCGGTGGTGCCGCAACGTGTAACGGTTTGCGGCCCGCCCTCAACGCCGCTCTTGTTGGCGTCAGGAGTGGGCCGCTTTGTTTGCGTCGTCCGCTGCTCCGTTTCCTTTCGGCACCCGCGTCTAAGTGCGCCTCGTGCCGCCGAGACAATCGAGCATCGCGCCGCGGCTGAGGACGGCGCCTGCGCGGCGACCGGCGAGGATTCTCGCGAGAAAGTTCGCTCAGTTGCGCGCGAGCGCCTTGCGCAGCGCCATTACGTTCTGCACCAGCACGCTCGGCAGGTTGAG
>JBOHWJ010000631.1:0-7753 GCA_050736495.1 Binataceae bacterium (SeqCode)
CTTTCGTACTGCCCGATGGTACTCCCGAAAATATCAAGGCCGCGGGCTCCTGGATGGTGCCGCATTTCGCCGATGAAAGCGGCAAGGTCCGCATGAGCATCCACGCCTTCGTCATCGAGGCCAACGGCCTCCGCATCGTGGTCGACACCTGTATCGGCAATGACAAGCGGCGCGGTTTTCCCGCATGGAACCAGCTCCAGACTTCGTTCCTCAAAGACCTCGGCGCCGGCGGCTTCGCACCCGACTCCATCAGCCACGTGCTCTGCACCCACCTGCACGTCGACCACGTCGGCTGGAATACAACACTGGCCGCTGGACGGTGGGTGCCGACCTTCACCAAGGCGCGCTATCTCATCGGGCGCAAGGAATGGGAGCATTGGTCGGTGTCGCAAGACAAATACACGCGCGATCCGATCGACGATTCGGTGCGCCCGGTGGTCGAGGCCGGCTTGGCCGATTTTGTCGCATGGGACCACCGCATCAACGACGAAGTGTGGCTCGAACCGACCCCGGGCCACACCCCCGGTCATTTCAGCGTGCGGATTTCGTCGCGTGGCGAGGACGCCATCATCACCGGCGACCTGATGCATCATCCGGTGCAGTGCGCGCGCCCGCAATGGAACAGCGGTTTCGACTCCGATCGCGCGCAGGCCGTGAACACACGCCGCGCCTTTCTCGAGCGTTACAGCGACCGTCCGGTGCTGGTACTCGGCACCCATTTCGCGACGCCGAGCGCGGGCCATATCGTGCGCGACGGTGACGTCTGGCGCTTCCAGGTCTGAACCGCGCCTCGATTCCGGGACGCGTCAGATCGTTGACATGGGAAACCGATGACGCCGCCCCGAGAAACGCCTCGGCGACTGACGCCGGTTCAGTCCTGCTCCTCGCCCTCGCCGCGCGGCGCGGCGTCTTCGACGGCGTCGCGCGCGGATGCGCCCTCGGGTTCGCCGGATACGCTGGCTTCGCCGCCGCGGTTGTCGTTAACGACGCCGGCGGCGGCGGTTGAGGATTCTCTGTCAGGCCGCGCCGCGTCTTCTAATTCGATTTCCGCCTCCGTTTCGACAATAGGCGCGGCTTCCACGTTTTCGATCAGTGCGCAATCAGATATCGCCTCGCCGCAGGCGGCGTTTTCGTTATCAGCCGGCACCGTGCCGGATTCGGACACGGATGATTCGGTTTCGCCGGCGTCCCGAGGTTCCGCTTCGCCCTCCGGCGCGGTGGCGAACTCGACATTTTCCTCGCGCGGACCTTCGTCGCGCAAGTGCTCAGCGCGCGCTTCCGCCTGAGCTGACCCTGCGAGTGCGCGAAATTCCTCGAGGTCGGGCAAGCTATCGATATCCTTGAGGCCAAAGACTTCGAGAAACGCCGGTGTCGTCGCGTACATCATGGGACGGCCGGGCGCTTCCTTGCGCCCCGCAATCTTGACCAAGCCGCGCTCAACCAGGGTGTCGAGCACGCCGCCAGAATCCACGCCGCGCAGCTGCTCTATCTCCGGGCGCGTGATTGGCTGGCGGTAGGCGACAATCGCGAGCGTCTCCAGCAGCGGCCGGCTGAGGCGCGGCGGTTTGGCCGCGAGCAATCGGCGCACGTAAAAGGCGTGTTCCCTGGGTGTGCGCAACTGATAGCCCCCGGCGACCTCTTCCATCGCGATTCCGCGAGGGCCGCCGGCGTAGGCCGTCATCATTTCGCCGAGCGCCTTGCGAATCTCGTCGCGCGCGACGTTGTCGATCGCGTTTGTAAGCTGGGCAAGGGAGACTGGCTCGCCGGCGGCGAACAAGAGACTTTCCAAGATCGCTTTTAGCCGTTCTTCTTCCACTCAAACCGCCCGTGCAAGTTAGTCCTCGGGTGATCCATCGCCGGATGTTTCATCGTGATCGGATAGCTCCAGGCCGCTGGATACGGGCTGGGCCGCCGTACTGCCGCCGTCGGACATCGGTTCGGCGAGGGTGCGCCGACCTTCGCCGCGGCCGAGCCAAATCGGGCCGCCGCGTTCCTCCTGCCATGCGCGCACCCCGCCGCGCCGGATAAGCTCCAGCAGCGCGAGAAAAGTCGCGATTACCAGCGGCCGGTCGCCGATATCCTCGAACAGCGCGATGAAATCGACCCGTTCGCTCTCGCCAATTGCCACCAGGATGCGCGGAATGCAACTGCCGACCGGGATGTCGCGCAGCTTGATTTGCCCCGGCGCGCGATCGACCAAGCGCTTCAGCACGTGCGCCATCGCTTGCACCAGGTCGAAAATTGAGACGTTGTAGAGTCTCGTCTCTTGCTCTTCAGGCGCCGGCTCGCCGGGCGAAACAAAAACGTCGCGGCCCAGCAACGGGCGCTCACCGAGCTTGGCCGCCGCCTCGCGATAGCGCTGATACTCCAGCAGCCGCGCGACCAGTTCGCGTTTCAAGTCCTCGGCCTCTTCGGCGTCGGCGAGCTCCGGATGCGGCAGCAGGGCGAACGACTTTATCAGCAGCAGCGTCGCCGCCATCACGAGGTATTCGCCTGCGATTTCGAGGTTCAGTTCCTCCATCAGGTTGAGATACTGGAGGTACTGCTCGGTGATGATGCTGGCGGTTACGTCATGAGGGTCGAGTTCGGCGCGCTTGATCAGATGGAGCAGCAGGTCGAGCGGTCCTTCGTAAACCGGCAATCGAAAGCGTGGCCCGCCATCGGCTTCCATCCTGGCCGCAGGTCGTAGCGGGTTGTCGCTCACAACAGCGCCCTTGCGATTGCGTTGATTATCGGATTGATCACGGCTTCAACCGAGTTCGTGTACAAGAGCAACAACAATATCAGAAATCCGTAGGGTTCAAGCCTCGCAAAGCTGCGCGCCGCGCCCAGCGGCAGCAGTCCTGTGAGTACGCGGCCGCCGTCGAGCGGCAGCAATGGAAACAGGTTGAACACAGCCAGAACGATATTGATAATGACTGACGCCTTCAGCATCAGGGCGAGCGGCAACCACAAATCGCCGGCCGGCGCCGTTACGTGCGGCGCCACCAGCCTGAGCGCGATCGCGCTCAAAATCGCGAGCGCGAAGTTGGTCAGCGGCCCCGCCGCCGCGACGATCATCATGCCACGGCGCGGATTGCGCAGCCGCCCGAAGTCGACCGGCACCGGCTTGGCGTAGCCGAAGACCGGCAGATGCAGGAACAGCAGGATGGCCGGCAGGATAATCGTGCCGAACAGGTCGATATGCGAAATCGGATTGAGCGTGAGCCGCCCGGCGCGAGCCGCGGTATCGTCGCCCAACATTCGCGCGACTGCCCCGTGCATCACTTCGTGCAGGATAATCGCGAAGACGGTCGGCACCGCCCAAATCGAGACTTGGGTTATGAATTGCGAAATTTCGGCCACTAATCAGATGCCTCATCTTCGATAATACCCGTGCGCCTGGCGCGAGGATGGAAGGTGCGATGAACTTTGCGCAGGTGACTTCGCGAGAGATGAGTATAAATCTGCGTGGTCGAAATATCGCTATGGCCGAGCATCTCCTGCACCGATCGCAAATCCGCTCCCCCTTCGAGCAGATGCGTGGCAAAGCAATGGCGCAGCGTGTGTGGACTGACCCAGCTTAGGCGCGGATCGCCGCGGGCCCATCCTTTGAGCGCCTTGAAGAAACCCTGGCGCGTCATCGCGCGGCCCAGACGGCTTGTGAAGAGCGCCGCGTTAGGTTTGACGAGAGCGGCCGCAAGCATGCGGCGGCGGCGCTTCTCTGACGATTTGCCGCCGGGTGCGCGCCCCTCCAGCGCGGCCCTTTGTCGCACAACCAGGTACGCCTTGAGCGCTTTGAGCGCGACGCCTCCCACCGGCACGATGCGTTCCTTGCCGCCCTTGCCCAGCACGATCACGACGCGCGCCTCCAAGCTGACCTGTGTCGTCCGTAGTCCGACCAGTTCCGAGACCCTCAGGCCGCATCCATACGCCATTTCGAGCATCGCGCGGTCGCGCCGTCCACGCAGTGAGCCAGTATCGATCGCGTTGGTGAGATTTTCGAGGTCGCCGCGGCTCAACGTGCGCGGCAGCGGACGCGGATGCGGCCTGAGCTTCACCGCCAACGACGGATCGCGCTCGATTATTTTGGCCTCGAGCAACTCGCGCAGCAGTCCGCGCACTGCGGCCAGACGCCGGCGCTGGGTGGAAACACGGAATTCGCGCGTGGCGAGGCTTTCGAGATAAGCCGTGAGCGCGCGGGTGTCGATCGCGTTGGGTTCGATCGCATGGCGGCGGCAGAAATCCTGAAAGTCGCGGAGATCGCACCCATAGGCGTCGAGCGAATTGCGGCTTAGCCCACGTTCGACCGCCAGGCACACTAGCTGGCGGTCAATGAGTTCGTCCCATCCCATCCGCGCCCTCTAATGTTCCACCGTCTCCGCCACCACCCCACACTCCAATAGGCACTCGCGAGCCCGACATACTCACGGCTTGTCGTTCCGGCCGAAAGCCGATGCGCCAGGGTCCTGTTCGAGTTTTTCTATCAGCGCCGCGCGCAGCATTCGCATCTGTTCGAGATCCTCGACCTTTCGTCCGGCGGAATCACTTACGTAGAAAACGTCGAGCGCCTGATCGGCATTGGTCGAGATGCGCGCGAGGTGAATCACCAGCCCAAGTGTGAACAGCGTATGCGTAATCGCGAACAGGAGTCCGACGCGGTCCTGCGTAAAGACGTCGACCACGGTGAATTGGCCGGAGCTGCGATTGTCGACAGTGACTTCGGTCGGGACACGGCGGACGAAGTTGCGCCGCGACGCTTGCACGTGATGGGCGCTCGCGACCAGCTTTACGATGTCCTGGTCGCCGCGCAGCACGCGCTCCAGGTCGCGCTCAACGCGCAGCCACCGGTCCTCCTCCATCGCGAGCGCGCCCGCGCCCATCAGATGCGAGACGCGAAAGAGGTCAAGCGCGATGCCGTCGGCGCGCGTGGTTATGCGGGCGGAGAGGATATTGAGATTGTTGGCGGTAAGCGCGCCGGCGATTTTCGAGAACAGGCCCGGCTGGTCGCGTGTCACGACTACAAATTCGCTGAATTCAAGATCAGGAAAATGGTGATGACGGCATACTAGCGGACGCTCCTTGAGCGCCTGCATCAGCTCGAAATGCGTCCCGATGTCGTCTTCCCTGACGGTCAGGAAATAACGGTCCGGCATCAGCGCAAGGAAATCGCTGATTTCGCCGGCGGGCGCATTCGCCACCATCAGGCGCTCGCTGACCGCGCCTTTGACCAGTGCCAGGCGCCGCGCGGGGTCGACCGCCTCATGGCCGCCATGTTCGAGCACCTTGAGCGCCTTCATGTACAGATCGCTTAGTAGCATGTCGCGCCAGTTGTTGTAGACATTGGGCGCCACGGCACGCATATCGGCGAAGGTCAGCATATAGAGCGCTTTCAAACGGTCGATCGAGCCGACCTGCAGTGCGAAATCGCCGACTGTGCGCGCGTCATCGACGTCGCCCTTCTGCGCCACCTGCGACATCATCAGATGATTGCGCACGAGGAAGACGACAAGATCGATCTCTTCGCCATCGAGTTCCAGCCGCGCGCATACCTCGGCGGTCAGCAACGCGCCTCGCTCATGATGGTCGTGGCCGTGGCCCTTGCCGATATCGTGGAGTAGCAGGGCGAGGAAGACCACCGGCAGCGCGTTGAATTCGCGCGCGACCTCGGTCAGCAGCGCGTTGCTGTCCTTGAACTCGCCGCCGCGCAGGCGCTCCAGTTCGCGCACCGCGGCGAGCGAATGCCGGTCGACCGTGTAGATGTGGTAGAGGTCGTGCAGTACGCGCGCATAAAGATTGCCGAACTCCGGAATGATCGCGCCGAGCACGCCCGCCCGATGCATCGCTTCCAGGGTCTCGGCCACGCGCTGGCGTCCGCTCAGGATGCCCATCAGTGCCATCCCGGTGCGCGCGTCATGGCGCATGGCGTCGTCGATCAAAGAGAGGTTGTCGCGCACCAACTGGTAGGCGCTGCCCGACAACTCCACGCCGTGCGCCTGGCAATCAGCGAAAACGGTTACCAGGTTGAGCGGCGCGCGTTTGAAGAAATTGGGCTCGGCGATACCGAGCAGCGTTTGCTGGATGACAACGCCGGGGCGAATCTGGCGGGCGTGATTACGGCGCAGGAAGCTGCCCGGCGTGGTTTCCGCGGTCACGCGCGCGATCAGCCCTTCGGAAAACCGATGGATGGTGCTCGCCTGCTGATAATAAGTGCGCATCAGGTGGGCGCTGGCCGCGATGCCGTCGCCCCCTCTGAAGCCGAGCATCGGCGCGATCTGTTCCTGGTACTCGAAGGTCAACTGGTCGCTATGGCGCTTACTCAGGAAATGCAGCGAGTTCCGCACCCGGAAGAGAAAATCCTGCGCTGCCAGCACCTCATCGAGTTCGATTCCGGTGATTACGGCCTTTTGCACCAGTTCCTGCAGCGAATGAATTTTGTATTTGACCTTGGCCAGCCACAGTGCCGTATGCAGGTCGCGCAGGCCGCCTTCGCCCTCTTTGAGTTGCGGTTCGAGCAGGTAAATGGACTCACCGTAACGTTTATGGCGGTCGCGGCTCTCTTCGAGCTTGACCTTGAAGAACTTCTGCTGGTTACGGTTGAGGACCTCGTTTATCAGCGCCGCGTCGAGTTGGGCGTAGAGCTTGTCTTCACCGATGAGAAAGCGCGCGTCGAGGATCGCGGTCTTTTCCTTGAGGTCGTTCGTCGCCATGCGGACGCACTCGGCGGCGTTGCGCACCGAGTAGCCGACCGTCAGGCCGGCGTCCCACAGCGCGTGCAGCATCACCTCGGTGACGATTTCGACATAGGGCCCGGGCTTGTAATCGTGCAGGAAGAGCAGGTCGATGTCCGAGTACGGATTGAGCTCCATCCGCCCATAGCCGCCGCGCGCGACCACCGCGACACGCTGGTTGAGGCGCGGGAAGCGGTGACCGTGATGGGCGTCGGCTATCTGGTAGAGCGCGCGCATCAGGTGGTCGACCGCGGCGGTAAAATCGCGCACGATTTCGCGGCCGCCCGCGCCCGCGAGATGGCGCTGAAAAAGCTCGGCGCGGGTCGTGTCCAAGTGTCGTCGCGCAACCGGACCGGGACGTCCCTCGCGCGCAAATTCCTTAAGCAACCAGGCTTGGTCGCGGACAACCGTGTTTGCGGCGGGCCCGGCCGTCACCTCAGGTTCGGGCCCGGGTAGTTGGTTCACAGGTTGCCCATCGCGGCATCGGCGTTAAAGTAATGGACAACGGCTTCCGCGATACCGTCGGCCAAGGCCTGCTGATATTGCGCTGCCGCCAGCAGTCGCGCTTCGGCGGGATTGGAGAGGAAACCGCATTCGACCAGCACGGCCGGCATCAGCGGCCCAACCAGCACGTAAAACGGTCCCTTGCGCGCCCCCAGGTCGTTCACCTTTATTCCCAGCGAACTATTCACGTCCGTGACGGTCTCGGCCTCGATCATGTGCGCCAGTGATGCCGATTCGACGGCCTTATACTGTTGGCGCAGGTCGGTCAGGATGTAGTTTAGGTTCGGCTCATGCACCGCGCTATAGCCGTCGCCCGATTCGTTTTCCATCCGCGCCAGCCGGATGGTCGCGCGGTCGGTGGTATTGTTGAGATAGTAAGTGGTGATGCCGGCGGTGTTGGCGTCGGGGTTGGAATTGAGGTGGATCGAGACGAAGAGGTCGGCTGCGGCGTGGTTGGCCATCTGAGTACGATCGGACAAGCTGATGAAGGTATCGGTGTCGCGCGTCATTTTGGCGTGAATGCCGCGCGCCAGCAGCGC
>JBOHWJ010000632.1:0-3082 GCA_050736495.1 Binataceae bacterium (SeqCode)
AGCCCGAAGTGCAGGACCTTGCCGCGATGTTGGCGGCGATGGGCGCGCGGGTCGCGGGCGTGGGCACCCATGTGATCGAAATCGAGGGCGTCGACCGTCTCCACGGCGCCGATCATAGCGTCATTCCCGACCGTATCGAGGCGGGCTCGCTGATGGCGGCGGCGGTGATCACCGGCGGCGATTTCACCATCACCAACGCCCCATTCGCGCAGCTCGACGCCGTCGTCGCCAAGCTCAAGGAGACCGGCGCCGAAGTCGCGCCGCTAAACGGCGGCCTGCGCGTGACGCGATCCGGGCCGCTTCGTCCGGTGGAGCTGCGCACCTTGCCTTATCCGGGTTTCCCGACCGACCTGCAGGCACAGATGATGGCGCTGCTGACGCAGGCCGCGGGCACCTCGGTCATCACCGAGACCATCTTCGAGAACCGTTTTATGCATGCGCAGGAGTTGCTGCGGATGGGTGCGGATATCGTCATGAAGGGACCGACCGCCGTGGTACGCGGTCCCGCGCATCTAAGCGGCGCTCCCGTAATGGCAACCGATTTGCGCGCATCGATGGGTCTGATATTGGCCGGCCTCGCCGCCGAAAATACCACCGAGATCAGCCGCGTCTATCATCTTGACCGCGGCTACGAGGCGCTCGACGCAAAGCTCCGTTCACTCGGCGCCCATATCGAACGCGTCAACGAGTAATGCGTGCCGAGTAATGCATTAGATGAAGCTTCGACTGCTCGATTCCGCCTCCGCTGAATTCAAGCGGTTTCTCGCCGCGCTGCTTGACCGCCGCGGTGAAAGTGGCGGCGCGCTCGACCAGGCCGTCGCCACAATTATCGCCGGGGTTCGCCGCGGTGGTGACCGCGCGCTGATCCGGCTGACCAAACGTTTCGACGGCGTCGCATTGACGGCTGCGCATCTGCGCGTGAGCAAGGAGGAACTTGCGGCCGCGCGCGACGCGCTCGCGAGCGCCGAGCGGCGCGCGCTCGAACTCGCCGCCCGGCGTATCGCGGCGTTCCATCGGCATACGCTGGACCATTCCTTCAGTTTCACGGACGGCCTCGGGATGCGTCTCGGCCAGATAGTGTCGCCGCTCGAACGCGTCGGTATTTACGTTCCGGGCGGGCAGGGCGCCTACCCGTCGACCGTGCTGATGAACGCAATCCCGGCACGCGTGGCGGGGGTGCGTGAAATCGTGATGGTATCGCCAGCCGGACGCGATGGCGACCGTCCCGCGGCATTGGCGGCGGCGGCGATCGCGGGGGTCGACGAAGTCTACCGTATTGGCGGGGCGCAGGCGATCGCCGCGCTCGCCTATGGCAGCGAAACGATTCGCGCAGTCGATAAAATCGTCGGACCCGGCAACGCCTACGTGCAGGCGGCCAAGCGAATGGTCTATGGCGTGACCGATATCGACAAAATGGCGGGGCCGAGCGAAGTGCTGGTGATTGCCGACGCCTATGCGCGGCCGGATTGGGTCGCCGCCGACCTCATCGCACAAGCTGAGCATGGCTCCGGTGATGAGTCGGCAATTCTGCTCACGCCCTCGCGCGATCTCGCGCAAGAGGTTGTCGCCGCGCTCGCACAGGCGCTTGCGGATTTGCCGCGCGCCGAAGCGGTGCGCCGCGCCCTCAAGCACCGCGGCGCCGCCGTCGTGGTCAAGAACCTTGAGGAAGCGTTCGATCTCTCCAACCGTATTGCCCCCGAGCATCTCGAACTCGAAATCGAAAATCCGAGGCGATGGCTCAAGAGCGTACGCGCCGCCGGCGCGGTATTCCTGGGCGGGATGAGCCCGGCGCCGTTGGGCGACTACCTGGCCGGCCCCAACCATGTGCTGCCGACCGGCGGATCGGCGCGTTTCGCTTCCCCGCTGGGCGCATACGATTTTCTCAAGCGAACCAGTATAATCGGCGCTTCGGCGGGCGCGCTTAAGCGTCTCGGTCCTGAGGTCGCGCGTCTGGCCCGCATGGAGGGATTTGAAGGGCATGCGCGCGCGGTCGAACAACGAAGCCGTGCAAATACCGCCGCGAACTACCAGCATGGAAAACAAAACCAAATCGCGCGCACCTCGCGCCGCCACGGACAGCGCCGCGGATAGCTCAGAGGCCAAGCCCGCAGTGTTGCAATCCGCACCGCGCGCCGCTCAAGTCGAACGCAAAACCCGCGAGACCGCCGTCAGCGTCACGCTCGGCCTCGACGGCAGCGGCGACAGCCGGGTCCATACCGGTGTGCCGTTTCTCGACCATATGATCGAAAGCTTCTCGCGCCATGGCTTCTTCGATCTCACGGTCGCGGCCAGTGGTGATTTGCATATCGACGAGCATCACACGGTCGAGGATGTCGGTATTGTGATCGGGCGCGCGTTCCGCAACGCGCTTGGCGACCGCTCCGGTATCCGGCGTTTCGGGCAGGCCACGGTGCCGCTTGATGAGGCCTTGTGCACGGCCGTGGTGGATATCAGCGGACGCGCCTATCTCGCCTACAACCTGACGATCGCGCAAGAGCGCGTGGGTAATTTTCAGACTGTGCTGGTGCATGACTTCATGAAGGCGCTGAGCGACGAGGTCGGCATGAACCTTCACCTGACGCTGCACGAGGGCCGCAATCCGCATCACATCATCGAGGCCGCCTTCAAGTCATTGGCGCGCGCGATGGATCAGGCGACCGCTATCGAGCCGCGCCTGAGCGGCGCGCTCTCGACCAAGGGCACGCTGTCCTGACGCGCGCTCACCGGGGGCCGGGCGTGTTCGAGCGTTTCACCGTAATTCCGTCGGTCGATCTCAAGGGCGGCGAGGTCGTGCGCCTGGTTCGCGGCGACATGGCGCGCGTGACCGTTTACGGCCATGACGCGGCCGCGACCGCACGGCAATTCCAACGTGATGGCGCCGAACTGATCCATGTCGTCGATCTCGATGGCGCGGTGGCCGGCGAGCCGCGCAATCTCGATGCGATTCGCGCGATTCGGCGGGCCGTGAGCTGCCGCCTCGACGTGAGTGGCGGACTGCGCGCGATGGAGTCGATCGACGCGGTAGTCGCCGCCGGCGCCGACATCGTTTCGATCGGATCGGCCGCCTTTTTGAAGCCCAGCC
>JBOHWJ010000633.1:0-15059 GCA_050736495.1 Binataceae bacterium (SeqCode)
CTTGGGGGACGATTCCACCTCTTCATCGACGGAGACGGTTTAGATAATGGCGGTCGCGAAGAAAATCCAAATCTACGACACCACCCTGCGTGATGGATGCCAGTCCGAGGACGTGTCACTGACGGTCGAGGATAAGCTCGAAATCGCTCAGCGCCTCGATGACCTCGGTGTCGATTACATTGAAGGCGGATGGCCGGGTTCCAATGAACGCGACGCGGCGTTCTTCAAGGAAGTCAAAAAACTCAAGCTGCGCCACGCGCGAATAGCCGCCTTCGGATCGACGCGGCGCGCGGACGTGCGCGCGGCGGCTGATCGCAACCTCCAATTGATTTTGCGCGCCGATACGCCGGTCGCCACCGTGGTCGGCAAGACCTGGGACCTGCACGTGCGTGAGGCGCTGCGCATTTCGTTACAGGCCAATCTCGAAATCCTGCACGACACCATTTCCTATTTGAAGAAACACGTCGACCAAGTCATTTTCGACGCCGAACATTTCTTCGACGGCTATGCCGATAAGCCCGATTTCGCGCTGGCGTGCCTCAAGGCGGTCAATGACGCGGGTGTCGACTTGATTGCGTTGTGCGATACCAACGGCGGACGGCTACCGTTCGAAATCGAAGATGGCGTCAAGGCCGCTTGCGCGGCTGTGAACTGCCCCCTTGGCATTCATTGCCACAATGACTCCGAGGTCGCCGTCGCCAACACTATCGCGGGTGTGCGCAGCGGCGCCGTCCAGGTGCAGGGCACTATCAACGGCCTCGGCGAGCGCTGTGGCAACGCCAACCTGGTTTCGATCATCCCCGACCTACAGCTCAAACTTGGCTACCAATGCGTGCCGCCGGCCAAGCTCAAGACGCTGCAGGAAGTCTCGATGTTGGTGTACGAGTTGGCGAATATCGCACCCAATCGGCGGCAGGCTTTCGTCGGTCGCAGCGCCTTCGCGCATAAGGCCGGACTGCACGTCTCGGGAATCCAGCGCAACGTGCGCACCTATGAGCATATCGAGCCGGCGCTGGTCGGCAACGACCGGCGTGTGTTGCTATCCGAGCTTTCAGGCCGTGCCAACATCCTTTACAAAACACGCGAGTTCGGGCTCGGCGAGGAGCTTACCAATGAGCAGGTCGCGCAGTTGCTCGACGAACTCAAGCGCCTCGAAAGTAGCGGTTATACCTTCGATGGCGCCGACGCCTCGTTCGAACTGCTGATAATGCGCACGCTCGGCCTCGCCAAGGACCACTTCAGTTTCGTCAGCTTCCGCGTGTTCGACGACAAATGGCACGAGGATCAGGCGCCGTTCAGCGAGGCAGTGGTGGTCATCGAAGGGCCCGACGGCCAACGCACGCGCAACTCCGCCATCGGCAACGGTCCGGTAAACGCGCTGGACGCGGCCCTGCGCGCGGCGCTGGTTCCTTACTATCCGGCGCTTGAGACCATGCAACTGGCCGACTACAAAGTACGCGTGCTCGATAACGGCGCCGGCACCGGTGCGCGAGTGCGCGTGCTGATCGAGTCAACCGACGGCGATCGCCGCTGGGGGACGGTCGGGCTTTCCGCCAACGTGGTCGAGGCGAGTTGGCAGGCGCTGGTCGATTCGGTCGAATTCAAATTGCACAAGGATAATGCCAAGCCACGGCTGCGGCCGGCGGTTGCGGGCAACGGCGCGCACCATCAAGGGCGACCGCGCGGCGCCGCCGGGCGTGGCGCGTCGCTCGCGGCGAAAGTATAGGATAGTTCCGGGGCGGACCTCAGGAGGGAAGCAGCCATGGGTCTTTTAAGTACGATGCGCGAGGACATCCAGGCGGTCTTCGACTGCGACCCGGCTGCGCGCACGACGCTCGAAGTCGCGCTCGCCTACCCCGGACTGCACGCCATCTGGTTCCATCGTGCCGCGCACTGGCTGTGGCGGCACAACTTGATGCTGCTCGGCCGGCTGGTCAGTGAGCTTTCGCGCTTCATTACCGGTATCGAAATTCATCCGGGCGCGAAAATCGGCCGGCGGCTCTTCATCGATCATGGCATGGGCGTGGTGGTCGGCGAGACCGCTGAAATCGGCGACGATGTCCTCATCTATCAGGGCGTTACGCTTGGCGGCACCAGTCTCAGAAAGGAAAAGCGCCACCCCACCATCGAGGACCACGTCATGATCAGCGCCGGCGCTTCGGTGATAGGTCCGGTGCGAATCGGACGGGGCAGCAGGATTGGCGCGGGCGCGGTGGTGGTTGCGTCGGCGCCGCCGTATTCAACGATTGTCGGAATCCCCGGCAAGGTTATCGAAGGCGAGAGCACCAGTCAGGACGTCGCCGAACTCGACCATGCGCATTTGCCCGACCCGGTCGCACGCGCGATTGGCGGGTTAGTCGACAAGCTGAACCGGCTGGGAATCCGGCTCGAGGAAATTGAAGAACGTCAGGATTGTCTCGAAGACAAAATGTTGCCCGCCGAGCGCCCGGCTAACGGCGTGGCGCATTCGAAAGACGTTTAGTTCGGCGTTTCGGAAGACTTGCATAGCTTGTTATTGGGAGAGTTGCCAAGTCCGGATACGCGCTCTCACGTCACTCTGAACGGTGTTTGAGCGACGAAAAATCTCGCGATGCCGCAGGGGCTTCGCGCGGCGAAAAACGGCCGGAACGCGATCGTGTCCCGGCCGTTTTGATGATTAACGCGAACGGCAACGACTGCCGCGTGGCGCCAGCGAACTAGCCCATCAGGCGAGCGAGAAGCGGAAAGAGCCGTCCTTCTTCGAGATCTTGCCTGGCGCCGGCAGCGCGAAATGCGTGCCAAACACCAATACGCCCGAATCGGCGTAGCGCTCGCAGAACGCACGCCGTGTCTTCTTTGCCAACGGGCCATCGGAGTCGAAATTGTCGTCCCATTCGGGATAACGGCATTGAATCGCATGGTGCATCAGGTCGCCGGTGATGACGCCGTCCTGACCCTTGGAGGAAATCCGCACCGCGAAATGGCCCGGCGTATGGCCCGGAGTCGATTCGAGCCAGATTTCATCGGTGATCCGATACTTCTCGTCGACCAGTTCCGCCATGCCCTCGGCCATCACCGGACGAACCGAGTCTTCCACGGGGTCCTTCAGGAACGGATCCTCCGCGCGCGAGAAGAAATCCCATTCGGTGCCGCCGATCAAGTACTTGGCGTTAGGGAAGGTCGGAACCCACTTGCCGTCCTTGAGCATGGTGTTCCAGCCGACGTGGTCGATGTGCAGATGAGTGCAAATCACGCGATCAACTGACTCGCGCGGACATCCGATTTTCTGCAGGTCCTGCAGGAAGGGCAGTTGCAGCTTGTGCCATTCGGGATTCGATCTCACCTTGTCGTTGCCGATACAGGTGTCGACGATAATGCGTTTGCCCTGTGACTCGAGTACCAGCGACTGGATGGCCATGCGGACCTTGCCGTTCTCGTCGGAAAAAGACGGATACAGCCAGTCACTTTCCTTCTTGATATTCTCCGCCGTCGCGTTGGGCAGGATGAAGGTGCCGTCCCACGGCCCTTCCGATTCGACAATCCGCGTGATCTTCACGTCGCCGATCTTAAACTGGTTCACGCCGTTAGCTCCTTGTGTTGGTGTGCGGCGGAATTCGCCGATGGCGATTGCCGCACCAACTCATAGCCTGTGCACGATAACGGGGGCAAGTTCCGGGATGGGGTGGAAAATCCAGTCACACTATATCCTACAACGTGTGCCCGAAGCCCGCGCCCATCGCGTATTCGGTCGGGCTGTGAATCAGTTTGCCGCTCAAAATACGCTCGAAACTGAACGGGGTCAGATCGGCCGTGCTGGCGCGCCCGGTCAGGATAAGCTCCGCCATTGCGGCGCCAACCGCGGGCGACGTTTTGAAGCCGGTTCCACTGAATCCTGCCGCGACGTAAAGCCCCTGGACACCGGGCACCGCGCCCATCACGGCGCGCGCATCCGGGCTCACGTCATAGATCCCCGCATGGCCATGCGCATAAGCCGCGCCCCGCATCGGAATAATCCGATGGCCGAGGCGGCGGCCGACCTCGGTGATGAAGTCGGGGTCGTTTTCCTGGCGGAAGCGGTCCGGATCGGGTGTCGCCCCGGTGCTCAATTCGCCGAGTCCGGCCAGCGTCAGACCGTCGCCGTGCGGGCGAAAATACGACCCGGCGATAGTGTCGATATAGGCCAGGTGCCATGTTGCGGATTCGCGACGGAAGAATGCTATTTGTGCGCGCTCGGACCGGATACCGATTTGCACGCCCAGCGGTTTGAGCAGCCGATCGCTCCACGGACCCGCCACGATACATATCGAGGCGGCGGAAAACTCATGTCCGCCAGCGCCTCTGACGCCTGCCGCGCGTCCGCCACGAGTGATTATCGCTTCGATGGGGGTGTGCAACGTGAAAGTCGCACCCTGATGCGCAGCCGCATCGGCAAAGCCCTGCGTCGTTGCGACCGGGTCGGCATAGCCGCTTTGCGGTTCATATGCGGCGAGCGCCACGTCCTCGATATTCACCGATGGATCGATGCGCTTAAGCTCCTCCGGGCCTACCACCTCGGTATCGATACCAAGCGCCTTCATCGCGGCGACGTTGTGGCGCAGCTTCCGCGTATTTTCGGCGCCGACCACAACGGCAAACCCCGTGCGGACAAAATGGCACGAGCCATGCCCCACGCGATCACTCCAATTGGCGAAATATTCGAGGCTCTTCCAGGTCAATTCCGCCTCGGCCGCTAACGTATAATGCATTCTCAGCAACGCCCCCGAACGCGCCGACATTCCGGCGCATACGCCGCCCTTGTCGAACACGGTGACGCTTGCGCCCATGCGGACAAGATGGAACGCGAGGCTGCCGCCAACGACGCCAGCGCCGATTACGATCACGTCGGGAGCCTTGCGATTAGACATAAAACCCCGTCTTTTTCTGTTCATCCGGGTAAGCTAAATTAGAAGCTTCCAATTGGAGCTGCCAATCCAAATGCGTATCTATCTCGACCATAACGCCGGCACGCCGCTGCGGCCAGTCGTGCGCGCGGCGATGGCGTCGTTCGCCGATGACGCCAATCCCGCCGCGGTGCATCGCGCGGGTCAGCGTGCGCGCCGCGCGCTCGAGCAGGCGCGCGAAGCGGTGGCGCATCTTATCGAAGCACCGGCCCGCGCGATGGTCTTCATCAGCGGCGGCACCGAAGCCAACAACCTGGCGATTTTTGGCATCGCCGGGGCGGCCAGCACTGCGCGCCGCAAAGTCGTTAGCTCGGCTATCGAACATTCTTCCGTGATGGCTCCGCTGGCGGAATTGGAAGGCCGTGGTTTCGAGGTCGTGCGGGTCGCGCCTGACCGCGATGGCCGTGTCGCATCCGCAAAGGTGGCCGCCGCGCTCGACCGCGATACCGCGCTGGTGACCCTGGCGCTGGCCAACGCGGAGGTCGGAACTATTCAGGAACTCAACGAGGTTGCACAGGCGGCGGCCGCTGTCGGCGCGATGTTCCATATCGACGCGGCCCAGGCCGTGGGCCGTATTCCGGTGCGTGTGGATGAGCCGCGATGCGATTTGCTGACGTTGAGTGCGCACAAGATTGGCGGTCCGGCGGGAATTGGCGCGCTTTACGTGCGCGAAGGCGTTAACCTCGCACCGGTAATGCTCGGCGGGCCGCAGGAGAATGCGCTTCGCGCGGGGACGCCGAACCTCATCGGCGCGATCGGTTTTGCCGCCGCCGCCGAGGAAACGCACGCCCGCTTCACGAACGAGACCGGCCGCATCGCACAACTGACTGACACGCTGCGCAAACGGCTGATGGCCTCGATACCCGGCCTGCGCCTCAATGGACCCATCACGGGGCGCATTCCGAATACCCTCAATCTCGCCTTTCCGGGCGTGCTCGGCGAAAGCCTGTTGATTGCGCTCGATCTCGAAGGTGTCGAAGCGTCGATGGGGTCGGCGTGCGCGGCCGGTGCGGTCGAACCGTCGCATGTGCTGCTCGCGATGGGCCGGAGTATCGGCGAAGCGCGGAGCTCGCTGCGGATCAGCCTTGGCTGGAGTAACACCGGCGCGGAAATTGCGCTCGCGTCCGAAATAATCCCGCGCGTATGGCGGCGGGTAAGCGCGGCCGAGCCGGTCGGCGACGCGGATGGCTTGACGTCCGCGAGCGGCGCGGCCGGCGAAGAGGCGCCGCGATGAGCGCGCGGATTCTGGTCGCGATGTCGGGCGGCGTTGACAGCTCGGTCGCCGCGGCGATTTTGCGCGAGCAGGGCCACGACGTCGTTGGCGTCGCGATGCGCCTTGCGCCCGAGGCGCCCGGCGGTGCCGTGAAGCGGCGCGGCACGTGCTGTTCATACGAGGATTTCGAGGACGCGCGGCGAGTGGCCGAGCGCATGGACTTCCCCTTCTATGCGGTTGACCTTCGCGCCGATTTCGGCGCGCGCGTAGTCGACACTTTCGTTTCCGAATACCTCAACGGCCGCACACCAAATCCGTGCGTGATGTGCAATCGCGAAATAAAGTTCGACCGCCTGTGGCAGCGTGCGCGCGCGCTCGAAGCGGATTTTGTCGCGACCGGCCATTACGCACGAATCGAATGCGACAACGGCGGCCGTTACCATCTGTTGCGCGCGCTCGATGCGTCCAAAGATCAATCCTATTTCCTCTTTACGCTCGGGCAGCGCGAACTGAGCCGCACGCTTTTTCCGCTGGGCGCGATCACCAAGGCGGAAGTCCGCGCGCGCGCTCGCGCGCTCGGACTCGCCAATGCCGACAAGCCCGAGAGCCAGGAAATCTGTTTCGTCCCCGACGGCGATTATGCGCGCTTGGTCGAGCGCAGGGCGGGTCCGGCGCAAGTCCGCGCCGGACGAATCGTCGATCGCGACGGACGTACGCTCGGCGCCCACGCCGGCGTGCATCGATTCACCATTGGCCAGCGCCGCGGACTCGGCGTGGCGGCGGGTGAGCCGCTTTACGTCAACGCAATCAGTGCCGCGACCGGCGAGGTGCGCGTCGGCACGCGCGATGAACTGCGCGCGGCCGGCCTCGCGGCGAAGCGTGTGAGCCTGGTCGATTCGGCGTTGGCGGCGCAAGGCGAAATCGCTATCGAAGTCAAGATTCGCTATCGGCATCCAGCCCTACCGGCGACGCTCACGATGCGCGCGGACGCATCCGCCGAGGTGCGTTTCGCTCATGGCGGTCCGGCCGTGACACCAGGGCAGGCGTGCGTTTTCTACCGCGGAGATGAAGTCCTCGGTGGCGGCTTTATCGAGCGCGCGCTCGGAGACGGATACTGATGCGTTTCGCGATCGCGACGCTGGGTTGCAAGGTCAACCAGTACGACTCGGCGATTATCGAGGCGCGGCTGGGCGCACTCGGCATGGAGCGATGCGAGTTCGATCAGGCGGCCGACGTCTATGTCGTCAACACCTGCACGGTCACCGACCGCGCCGACGCCGAGAGCTTAAGGCTCGCGCGCCGTGCACGGCGGCTCAATCCCAACGCCCGCGTGATCATGACCGGCTGTCTCGCACAAGCCAATCCGGACGTCCTTGCGCGCGCGCATGAGGTCGACGCGGTGGTTGGCCTCGGACGCCTCGACGATCTGGAATGCGCCGCGACCGCGGACATCGGCGAGCGCGTGATGGTCTCGAATCTGCGCAAGGAGCGCGCCGCGATCGAGCTTGGCGCGGTCGCCCTGGAAGGGCGAACGCGCGCCTTCCTCAAGGTGCAGGAAGGGTGCGATCAGTTCTGTACGTTCTGCATCGTGCCGTTCTCGCGCGGGACTTCGCGTAGCGTCGAACCGCGCCGGCTGATGGGCGCAATCGACGGACTGCATGCGCGCGGGTTCAAGGAGGTCATCCTGACGGGCGTTCACCTGGGTGGTTATGGCAAGGATCTTGACCCGCCCATCGAACTTGAAACGTTGCTCGAGATGATCGCTGAGCGCTCGCCCATCGGGCGCGTGCGGATAAGTTCGCTTGACCCCGAAGAGCTGAGCGACCGTGTTATTGCGATCCTCGCGCAAAGCACGAAGTTTTGTCCGCACCTTCATCTGCCGCTGCAGGCGGGCGAGGATTGGCTGCTGTCGCGGATGCGCCGCCGTTATACCGTCGAGCATTACCGCGAACGCGTCGAGCGAGTATTGGCGGCGATGCCGCGGGCGGCGATTGGCGCCGACCTTATCGTCGGATTTCCCGGCGAGACCGCGCCTCATTTCGAGTATTACTTTAAATTTGTCGAGAGCCTGCCGCTGGCCTACTTTCACGTCTTTCCGTACTCGGTGCGGGCCGGCACCACGGCGGCCAAGTTCGCCGACCGGGTCGCGCCGGAAGAGATCAAGCGGCGCGCGCGCTTGATGCGCGACCTTGGCGAAAGCAAACGCAACGCATTTGCCCACCGCTTCGCCGGCGCGAGACTTAAAGTATTGCTTGAAGAGCGAGCGAATGACGGCAGGCTGACCGGCTACAGCCGCAATTATATAAGAGTGTTGACCGACGGGCCGGATGAACTGACAAATCAGGAAGTTGAGGTGGAGACATCGCTTGTCCAGGGCGCTTCACTGGTTGGCCAAATTGTGGAGGCGTGCGCCACAGCCGAAATCGCCGGCGGTGTTGCGCGCCCCGGTTGAACTAAGCAACGACGGCCTCGAACGCACGCTGAATTACACGTTCCAGAAGCCGGAACTCCTGGTGGCCGCGCTGACGCATCCGAGTGCCGCGACCGCCGGCGAAACCCACTACGAGCGGCTTGAGTTTCTCGGCGATGCGGTGCTTGATCTTGCCATCGCCGACCTTTTGATGCGCAGGTTTCCCGAAGCCAAGGAGGGCGCATTGTCAAAAGAGCGGGCATCGATAGTCAATGGCCGCACACTGGCGCTCAAGGCGATCGAAATCGGACTCGGCCGGACGATGCGCCTGGGCAAGGGCGAAGAAAAGAGCGGCGGGCGCGCCAAGACCTCAATCCTGGCGGCGTCGTTCGAGGCGGTGATCGGCGCGATTTACATCGATGGTGGACTGCGGCCGGCCCAAGTGGTGGTTGAGCGTCTGTTCACCGGCGATATCGGTGGTCCGGCCGCCGAGCGCGACTACAAGACCGAACTGCAGGAAATTGCCTACCGGCGGTTCCATGCGCAGCCGGTGTACGAACTCGTTGCCGCGCGCGGTCCCGACCATGCCAAGCGCTTTACCACCCGGATTCGTATTGCCGGGCGCGAGTTGGGCGTGGGCGAAGGCGGAAGCAAGAAGCAGAGTGAACAGGCCGCCGCGCGCACCGCGCTCGGCCGTATCGAACAGGATCGCCGTGAGCAACGCTGACGCCAGCGCACATCGCGCAGGCTTCGTCGTGTTGGGTGGCCGCACCAATGTCGGCAAGTCCACGCTGCTCAACCGGCTGGTCGGCCAGAAGGTCGCCATCGTCACGCCTAAGCCACAGACCACGCGCCGGCGCATCGTTGGCATCCGCAACGATCCCGATGCGCAGGTGATCCTGATAGATACGCCTGGACTTCATCAGGCGCGGCGCGAACTCAACCGCCGCATGGTCGAGACGGCGCGCCGATGCATGGGTGAAGGCGAGGTCATCGTCGGGGTGATCGATGCGGCGAAGGCGTTTGACCGTGAAGAGCGCACTTTTCTCGCCGAAATGGCGAAAAGCGGCCGGCCGTCGATAGTCGCGGTCAACAAAATCGATCTGGTCTCGCGCGAACAACTGATCGAACTGGTCGCGGCGGTTCATGAAGTGATAGCGGCGGCGGAAATCGTTCCGGTGAGCGCGCTCAAGGGCGAGAATGTCGACGAACTGGTGCGCGTGATCACGCAGATGCTGCCGGAGAGTCCGGCGCTGATGCCAGGCGACGAATACACCGACCAAACCGCGCGGATGATCGCCGAAGAGGTCATCCGCGAGAAAATTTTCCTCGCGATGCAACAGGAGATTCCCTTCTCGACCGCCGTTCAGGTTGAACAGTTCACCGAGGAGCCCGAGCGCAACTTCAATCGCATCTCCGCCGTTATCGTGGTCGACCGTGAGTCCCACAAGGGCATGGTGATCGGCGCGGGCGGGCGCCAATTGAAGGAAATTGGCACCGGCGCGCGGCTCGAGCTGGAAGGTATTCTGGGCGTGCGCATTTTCCTCGAGCTGCGCGTCAAGGTCGAAAAGGGTTGGACCAGCGATCCGCGCAAACTCAAGGAGTTGGGATTCTGAAATGCGCCGGGACGTGAAAACAGACGCGCGCGCCGCAACGCTGGCAGCCGCCGCTGAGGGGCTTCCCGTCGCCGTTCTGGTCGGGCGCGCCAACGTCGGCAAGTCGACGCTGTTCAACCGGATCGCCGCGCGACGGCGCGCAATCGTAAGCGAAATCGCGGGCACCACGCGCGACCTCAATATCGCGCGTGCGAGCCATAACGGCCGCGATTTCACCATCGTCGACAGCGGTGGACTCGAACTCTATGCGCGCGAGCCGATGACCGAGCGCGCGGTCGAGGAGGCGCTCGGCGCCGTCGCCGGAGCCGACGTCGTGGTCTTCGTTATCGACGGCCGCGCGGGAGTGTCGAGCGGTGACCAAGAGGCGCTCGCGCTGGTGCGCGAGACCGGCCGGCCGCTTATTGTCGCGGCCAACAAGATCGATCAGCCCGGACAAGAGGCGCGCGCCGCTGATTCGTACGCGCTCGGCGTGCCGGCGGTCGCGTTCGTCTCAGGCGCCCATGGCTACGGGATGGAGGCGCTGCTCGACGAAATCGCGGCGCATCTGCCGGCGGCGGATAGTGCGCCGGCTGCCGATCCCGATTTGCGCCTGGCGCTGATCGGACGGCCCAACGTCGGCAAATCCTCGTTGCTCAACCGCCTGGCGGGCTTCGAACGCGCGATCGTTGACGACCGCCCCGGCACCACGCGCGACCCGGTGGATTTCCGGCTGCGTGCGGATGACCGTGAAGTCCTGCTGGTTGATACCGCGGGAATCCGCCGGCCGACCAGGGTCGAAGGTGACCTCGAGCATCATTCGGTGGGGCGCGCGATCGAAAGCATCCGGCGCGCGGAAGTGCTGGCGCTGGTGATCGACGCCACTGAGGGTATCACCGACCAGGATGCACGGCTGGCCCGGCTGGTGGACACCAACGATCGAGCGCTGGTCGTCGTCTGTAACAAGTGGGACGCGGCGGCGAAGCTGGGGCGCCGGGTGCCGGCCTTCGTACGCGCCGCGCATCAGCGCTATCCTTTCATCGATTTCGCGCCGATACTGTTCACTTCCGCACTCACCGGTGACGGCGTCAACCAGATTATTCCGGCGGCGGCGCGGGCGGGCGCGGCATGGCGCGCGACGTTCCAGACCGCGCATCTGAACCGTGTGCTGGCCGAGGCGGTAGCGGCGCTCGATCCGCCGTTGGTGGGCGGACGCCGGCGGCTCAAGCTGATGTACGTGACGCAGGTTGGGAGCGCGCCGCCGCGCTTCGCGTTTTTCACCAATGTTGAACGCGACATCCCGGCCCATTACGTGCGTTTTCTCGAAGGACGTTTTCGTTCGGCGCTGGACTTGAACGGTATCGGCACGCCGCTCCGATTCGAGTTCCGGCGCACCGGCCGCTCGTGGGCGGAAGCGCGCGGCCGCATCCTCGCGCAGGGCGTTAAAGCCGCGCCGGACGGCGCCAGACCGATCAAGCTGCCGCGCGGTGCCAACACCGGCAAGCCCATAAAACCCAGGCGTAGTGGCAAGCCCGTGCCCGTGCCGCGTGGCAAGCACGGCAAAACCGGGCGCGGACGGCCGTCGCGCGGCGCGCGCCCCGTTCGGTAGGGTTGAAAACGTTGTACGCGCGCGGCTTCGCCGGCATCGGCGGGTTGGCTATATTGATTCGACAAGGCAAAGCTTTGTGATCCTGATTCTCGATTTTGGCAGCCAATACACCCAACTCATCGCACGGCGCGTGCGCGAAGCGCGGGTCTATTGCGAGATTCATCCGTATGATCTCGCGCCCGAGAAAATCCGTGCGATGCGCCCGCGCGGCATCATTCTGTCGGGCGGCCCGGCCAGCCTCTACGATTCGGGCGCGCCGGATATTGCCGACGATGTGCTGCGCGGCGGCGTGCCGACGCTCGGCATCTGCTACGGGATGTACGTAATCGCGCAGCATCTGGGAGCGCGCAGCGCGGGCGCGCGGGCGCGCGAATACGGCCCGGCGACACTCACGATCGATGAGAGCGATCCGTTGTTCGAAGGACTCGATGCCGGTGAGCATCGCGTCTGGATGAGCCATGGCGATCGTATCGAGGCGATTCCGGACACGCTCGAGGCGATTGCTCATACCGCGAATTCGCCTTACGCGGCGGTGCGTACGCGCGACGGCCTGCTGCGCGGTATCCAGTTCCATCCCGAGGTCGTCCACACGCCAGCGGGCGCGCGCATTCTGCGCAACTTCGTGATCGATATTTGCGGTGAGCCGGGTGACTGGACGATGGCGAATTTCGTCGACACCAAGGTCGCCGAAATACGCGCCCGCGTCGGCCCGAATGATCGCGTGCTGATGGCGCTTTCCGGCGGCGTCGACTCGTCGGTGGCCGCCGCGCTGGTCCATCGCGCGATTGGCGACCGCCTGGTCTGCGTTTTCGTCGATACTGGACTCTTGCGCGCGGGCGAACGCGAGCGGATGGAGCGGGCGTTCGCGCGTCAGCTTGGAATTGCGCTGCGTATCGCCGACGCTTCGGATCTGTTTTTGGATCGGCTCAAGGACGTACTCGATCCGGAGCGCAAGCGTCGCATCATCGGTCATACGTTTATCGACGTATTCGAGAAAGAGGCGGCTGCGATTGGCGGCGCGCGTTTTTTGGGGCAGGGCACGCTCTACCCCGACGTCATCGAGTCGGTATCATTCAAGGGGCCGTCCGCTACGATCAAGAGCCATCATAATGTCGGCGGATTGCCGGAGCGGATGCGCCTGGAACTGGTAGAGCCGCTGCGCGAATTATTCAAGGATGAAGTGCGCGAGGTCGGGCGCCAACTCGGCCTCAATGCGGAAGTAGTCGAGCGTGAACCGTTTCCGGGTCCCGGCCTGGCCGTGCGTGTCGTCGGCGAGGTCACGCGCGAGCGGCTGGAATTATTGCGCCACGCCGACGCGATCGTGATGGAGGAAACAGCCGCGGCGCATCTTGGCGGGCGTCTGTGGCAGGCCTTCGCGGTGCTGCTGCCCTTCAAGACCGTCGGCGTGATGGGCGATGGGCGCAGTTACGAAAGCGTCATCGCGATCCGCGCGGTCGAGTCGCAGGATGGGATGACGGCGGACTGGGCGCGCTTGGATGCGGGCTTCCTTGCCGCGCTTTCCAGCCGTATTACCAACGAGACCAAGGGCGTCAATCGCGTGGTTTACGACATCACCTCAAAACCGCCCGCGACTATCGAATGGGAGTAAGAAGTGACGGTTCGCACCCGCTACGCGCCGAGTCCAACCGGCGCGCTTCATATTGGTAACGTTCGTTCCGGCCTGTTCGCGTACCTGTTCGCCCGCCATCAGAAGGGCAGCTTCATCTTGCGGATCGACGATACCGACCAGCAACGCTCGACCCGGGAATCGCTGGACGAAATCCTCGAAAGCCTGCGCTGGCTAGGCGTTGAATGGGACGAAGGGCCGCCCGACCGGCGCTATTTTCAATCGAGCCGCTTCGATCGTTATCGCCAAGGCGCGTCGCAATTGCTGCGCGAGGGCAAGGCCTATCCGTGCTACTGCAGCGCCGAGGAGCTCGACGCGATGCGCAAGCAGGCTGAGCGCGAGCATCGCAAGCCCGGCTACGACGGCCGCTGCCGCGATCGTACGCCGGCGGCGGAACTCAGGAGCCTGGCGCTGCCCGACAAGTCGGCCGGGCGCAATTACACGATTCGCTTCCGCGCGCCGCACGCCGGCCAGACCGTGGTCGACGACCTCATCAAGGGCCGGGCGGTGTTCGAGAATACGGAGTTGGATGATCTCATAATCTTCCGCTCCGACGGTGTGCCGACCTACAACTTCGCGACGGTACTGGATGACGCGGACTTCGAGATGACGCACATCGTGCGTGGCGACGACCATCTGCCGAACACTCCCCGCCAGATGCAGATCTTTTACGCGCTGGGGCTGACACCACCCGCGTATGCGCATCTGCCGATGGTGATGGGGCCGGACGGGCAGAAGCTCTCCAAGCGCCATGGCGCGACGTCGGTATTCGCCTATCGCGGCCTCGGCTATTTTCCGGAGGCGCTGCTCAATTACCTGGTACGGCTGGGATGGTCGCATGGCGACCAGGAAATCTTCTCCAAAGAGGAAATGATTGAGTATTTCGATTTTGCCAACTGTGGCAAGTCGGCGGGAATTTTCAACGCGGAAAAACTCTTGTGGCTGAATTTTCATTACATGAAAGAGCTGCCGCTCGGCCGGCTCCGGCGTGAGATGAAACCGTTCATTCTCAAGCGGGGCTGGAACGTTCCCAGCGACGACGGCTGGATCGAAAAAATGATTGCGACGCTGCGCGAACGCGCCAAGACGCTGGTTGAGTTGACTGACTTCGCAGCCTTCTACCTGAATGACGATATTACGATCGACGCCAAGGCCGCGGCCAAGTTCCTGAAGCCCGAGATCGCGGAGCCGCTGAAGACGTTGACGGACGAGCTTTCGGCGCTCGGCGGCCATTTCGCCGAGGCGGCCGTCCAAGGCGCTTTCGAGCGGGTATTGGCGAGGTTCAACCTGAAGCTCGGGCAGTTGGCGCAACCGGTGCGCGTCGCGCTGACCGGCGGCACTGTGAGCCCGGGCATCTACGAGGTAATCGCGGTGCTGGGACGCGAGCGGACGGTCATGCGTCTCGAACGTGCGTTGGCGCAGATCGCCCAGGCGGCGTAGGTGCGCATCGTACGCCTCATCTCCAGATAGGCACGGGCGGCGCGTTCGGAGTGGAAGGCCGTTTAATGTTAAGCTAAGTGGTGCTTGGCGGCTCGACCTGGGATGGCACTGCCGGCCATACCCGCGGAAGGCTGGACGCCAATTCAAAGCGCACGCGCCGGCAGAAGGAGGATGCCATGCACGTAGGTTACGGAGCAGCATTTCAAAACCCGAATAACGCTCTTTCCGATGCCGAGGTCTATCGCAACG
>JBOHWJ010000634.1:0-2883 GCA_050736495.1 Binataceae bacterium (SeqCode)
GTGTACGAGGACGACGTGCCGGCCGCGGGGATCGTCACCGGGATCGGGATGATCGAAGGGGTCGAGTGCATGGTCGTCGCGAACGATGCGACGGTGAAGGGGGGGACCTACCATCCACTGACGGTCCGGAAGCACATTCGCGCCCAGGAGATCGCGCTCGAGAACCGCCTGCCGTGCGTCTACCTGGTCGATTCGGGCGGCGCCTTCCTGCCGCTCCAATCGGAGGTGTTTCCCGACCGTGAGCACTTCGGGCGGATTTTTTACAACATGGCGCGGATGTCGGCGGCGGGAATCGCGCAGGTCGCGGCCGTGATGGGTTCATGCACGGCGGGGGGCGCCTACGTGCCCGCGATGTGCGACGAGAGCATCATCGTGCGCGAGCAGGGAACGATTTTTCTCGCCGGACCACCGCTAGTCAAAGCCGCGACGGGCGAGGAGGTGAGCGCCGAGGAGTTGGGCGGCGGCGACATACATACGCGGATTTCCGGCGTGAGCGACCAGTTGGCCGACGACGATGAGCATGCACTGGAAATCGCCCGCTCGGCCTTTGCCAGTCTGGGCAGGCGTGCGCGCGTCGAGGAAGTGTTGGCGCAGGACGCGCCCGAAGATCCTTACTACGACCCAGCCGAGCTTTATGGCGTCGTCTCGTCCGATCCGCGCCGACCCTACGAAGTGCGCGAGATCATCGGGCGGATCGTCGACGGCAGCCGTATCCACGAGTTCAAACCTCGTTACGGCACGACCCTGGTGACCGGCTTCGCCCGGATTTACGGCTACCCGGTCGGCGTCATCGCGAATAATGGCGTGCTCTTCAGCGAATCGGCGCTAAAGGCGACGCATTTCATCCAGATGTGTTGCATACGGCGCATCCCGCTGATTTTCCTCCAGAACATCACCGGTTTCATCGTCGGCAAGCGCTACGAGCAGGGCGGTATCGCCAAGGATGGCGCCAAGATGGTTAACGCGGTCGCCAATGCACAGGTGCCGAAGTTCACCGTGATAATCGGCGCGTCCAACGGCGCGGGAAATTATGGAATGTGCGGGCGCGCGTACTCGCCGCGCCTGCTTTTCGCGTGGCCCAACGCGCGAATTTCCGTGATGGGCGGTGAACAGGCGGCCAACACGCTGCTGACTGTCAAACTCGACCAGCTTGCGCGCGGCGGCGGCAAGATGACACCTGCGGAGCAGGCCGAATTCACCCGGCCAACGCTGGAGAAATACGAGTATGAGTCGAGTTGCTATTACGCGAGCGCGCGACTGTGGGATGACGGCGTAATCGATCCGCTGGAGACGCGAGCGACATTGGCGTTGGGAATTGCGGCGTCACTGAACGCGGGAATTCCACCAGCCACGCAATTCGGCGTCTTCAGAATGTAAGATGGCGCGCGTTTGTGCCGCACACGGCGTGCCGTCTACATCCCCTGCCGTTTCAGGGCCTCGCACAGGTTGTCGGCGGCCTTGTTGAAGTCCGAAAGCGGATGCACATTGGGCGACAATGTCAAATAGCTTAAGTGCCAGATGGCGCGACCCGCGGTTGCGCGAAATTAACCGCCGCTTGGAAGGCACGGACGACACTCCGACTGACACGCGGCGTGTCGGGCAAGCGCACAAGGCGTTACCCATGGGGATATAACCGAATCTTACAGATGCTTGCCCCGAGGCGGCTGGTATGGTTCGATGGTGCGTTCAATGGCCGTCGGGGGGATTAGCCTTTGGACGGCACAAGAACAAAGATTATATGACTGGCTCGCGACGAGCCGCAAGCTGGCTGAAGTTGGCCGCGACTGATGAAAAGGACCTATCAACCTCACAATCGCCGACGCAAACGGACCCACGGGTTTATGGCCCGGATGGCTACCCCGGGCGGGCGCAAGATACTCAAGCGCCGCCGCGCGAAAGGACGTCAACGCCTCGCCATCTCGATTCCGCCCAAGCAGCCCGGTTAGCGTCGCCATTCGCTTTTCCGGCGGCCCACCGGCTCCATCGAAGCGCCGAATATGTCGGGCTTCAACGCGGGGGCGTGCGCTGCCAGACCGCGCATTTCGTGCTCTACGCCGCTGGACTTCACGACACTGATCCGTCCTGCCTGGGCATGACAATATCGCGCCGAGTCGGCAAGGCGGTCGCACGCAACCACCTCAAGCGACGCATCCGTGAATTATTCAGGCTCCGGCTTCGCGCGATGGTGCCGCCGGGAACAGCGATGGTGATAATCGCGAGGGCGGGCGCGGGTGAACTCGAGACGCCCGCTATCAGAATGGAATTGGAGACTGCCACGCTCTCAGTCAGGCGAAAGCTCGCTGCCCGAACGGCCGCACAGGGCTGACGCGTCGATGGCGGACTTGCGCAAATCGTTACGCAGGACGGTCGCAAGCAACGGCCGATGCGTTGCGCTCAGCCTCATTGGGGCTTATCGGTTGTTGATCTCGCCACTGCTGATGGTGCTGCTGGGCCCCGCCTGCCGCTTTCAGCCGACTTGTTCGGAGTATGCTCGCGACGCCATAACGGAATATGGCGTGGCGTGCGGGAGCGGTCTAGCGTTGCGCCGCCTGCTGCGATGCCGACCGCTGGGCGGCTTCGGCTATGACCCCGTACCGCCTCATCATCATGTCCCTCACCTTCACCCGCCAACGATGCAAAGACCCTGAAGGACCGCGTTGGATACCTATCGGCTTTTAATCGCGTTTTTGATCTGCGTCGGGGTTATTGTCCTCTATCAGCAGATGCTCGAATGGCGTTTTCCGCAACCGGCTCATCTGACCGAGCAGGGCGAATCGCGAAACGGCGCCAACAAAGTCTCGCCCACCGCCAGCGGCGCAACTCCGGAAGTAAGCCCGCAGGCGGGTAGCGCGCCGGGCGGCCAAGCTTCGACCGCCGCGGCGC
>JBOHWJ010000635.1:0-10823 GCA_050736495.1 Binataceae bacterium (SeqCode)
CAATTCGGCTTTGGTGTTGCGCCAGGTGAAATAGGTATACGACTGCGAAAAACCCGCCTTGGCCAACGCCTTCATTATCTTTGGGCGTGTAAACGCCTCCGCCAGAAAAATCACGTCGGGATGCGCCGCCTGTACTTCGCCGATAAGCCATTCCCAGAACCCGACCGGCTTCGTATGCGGATTGTCGACCCGAAATATCCTCACTCCGTGGCCGACCCAGAACAGTACCACCCGTCTGAGCTCTTCCATCAGTCCCGCCCGATCGGCCGTGTCGAAATTCACCGGGTAAATATCCTGATATTCCTTGGGCGGGTTCTCGGCGTACTTGATCGAACCGTCCGGGCGATGACGAAACCATGCCGGGTGTTGTTTGACCCATGGATGATCGGGCGAGCATTGGATGGCGAAGTCGAGCGCGATCTCAAGCCCATTGCGTTGCGCCGCACCGACCAGGTGATCGAAGTCCGCGAGCGTCCCAAGCGCCGGTTCAACCGCGGTATGGCCGCCCGCGGCACTGCCAATCGCCCACGGACTTCCCGGATTCGCATCACTGCCGCCAAGCGAGTTGTTGGCGCCCTTGCGATTGGTCACTCCGATCGGGTGAACCGGCGGCAGATAGAGGACGTCGAATCCCATCGCGCGGATATCCGCCAAGCGCCCCTCCGTCTCACGCAGCGTGGAGGCTTTGCCCGGCGCCGTTCCCTGCGAACGCGGAAACAGCTCATACCATGCGCCGAAACGTGCGCGCGGACGGTCCGCGATAACTTCGAGCAGCGCTGGATAGACGGTCGCTTCGGCGTGTTCAGCGGCATGCGCGGCGATCTCCTCAAGTCGCGGCGCGGAAACGAGCACGAGCGCGGAAGCGGCAGCGCGCGGCGCTATGGCGCGCAACTGCGCGATAGTCCGGGCGACATAGGCGCGGCCGCGATCATCGGCGCGGTTGCGAATCTCTTCGAGCAGCTCTATTCCTTCAAGCAGGTCCGATGCGACATCGCGCCCGGCCTGTGCTTTTTTGGCGAAGTCGGCGAGCCACGACGCGAAATAGTCAGTCCAAGCCTCGATAGTAAAAACGTAACGCAGGTTTTCCCCGAGCGGAAATTCGCCGCGCCAGCGGTCATTATCAACCAGGCGCATCGCCGCCTCGTTGAAACGTAAATCGCGCTTGCGCCGCCATTTTATCGCCGCCCGAATCACTTCGTGGCCGTCGCGAAAGATGTCGGCTTCGACCACGCACGGTTCGCCCATGATACGCTTGACCGGGTAACGGCCACCATCCAGCGACGGTGTCACCACTTCGATAATATGGCGCTCAAGCATCTGACTGGCGTTTCCGTGCGGTCTTTCGGTCGCTGAGGCAAAAGGCGCGGTGAATTCCTGTAAGCTCAAATCACGCATCTTGTCGAGCCTTTCGGCGCGCGCTCCAAAGCCTGACGCGCCGCTCCTCGCATATTCAAATTTGGCAACGAACTGATTAAGCCGTGGACTTCTCCGCGCGCACGGCCTGGAAAAGGGCGGCGCCGGGCTTGGCTCTCAACACCGGTTTACGATTACGATAGCAGGTAGCTTATCAGACGCACGGCACGTCCGCGATTGGTTCCAGTGAAACCACATATTCCATCCAGCACCTATCGTCTTCAGCTTCATCGCGGCTTCACGTTCGCGGATGCGACGGAGTTGCTCGGCTATCTGCGCGATCTCGGCATCAGTGACTGTTACATTTCACCTTTGGCCCAGGCCCGTTCGGGCAGCCTTCATTGCTACGACGTGACCAACCACGGCCTCGTCAATCCCGAAATCGGCGGCGAGGAACAGTTCCGCGAGTTCGCACTTCACGCGCAACGGCTCGGCATGGGCGTCATCGTTGACATGGTGCCGAACCATATGTGTATCGCGGACACGGCAAATCGCTGGTGGTTCGACGTACTCGAGAACGGACCGAGTTCGCACTACGCGGCTTTCTTCGACATCGACTGGCACCCACCCAAGGCCGACCTCGCCAACAAGGTGCTACTGCCGATTCTCGGCGACCAGTATGGGCGCGTGCTGGAGAACCAGGAAATCACGGTTTTCTATGAAGACGGCGCCTTTGTCGCCCACTATCATCAGTTCGTCCTGCCGATCGCGCCGCGCACCTGGCAGTGGATTTTGGAGCCGGCGGCGCACACACTCCAGTTGCGTCTGAGCGAATCGCATGCCGACGTGCTCGAACTGGAAAGCATCATCACCGCGCTGCACCATCTGCCGCTGCGCACCGAAACCGATCCGGCACGGGTCCGCGAACGTCAGCGCGAGAAGGAAGTCATCAAGGGCCGTCTGGCGGCGCTGGTCGAACAGCGCGTGGAGGTGCGCGAGGCGATCGCGCGCTCGCTCGAGCAACTCAACGGCGCCAAAGGCGACCCATTGACCTTCGACCGGTTCGAGCGCCTGCTCGCCGACCAGGCCTATCGCCTGAGCTTCTGGCACGTCGCCGCGGATGAAATCAATTACCGTCGCTTCTTCGACGTAAACGATCTGGCCGCGATTCGGGTCGAGCAACCCGACGTATTCGCGAGCGTCCACGAGTTGATCTTCCGGCTCCTGCGAGAGGGCCTGGTGACCGGGCTGCGTATCGATCACGTCGACGGTCTGCTGGATCCCGGCCAGTACCTGCGGCTGCTGCAAACCCAGGCCGCGCTGAGCGCCGATGGAGGCGCGGCCGCCGGTGTTGCGGAAGGCGGCGCGACCGCCGTTGCATCCGCCGCATTGGCGTTCGCCTCCGGTAACAATCCGCGCAACGACGGGCGGCCGCTCTACGTGGTGGTCGAGAAAATTCTCGGCGCGAACGAGACGCTGCGCTCTGATTGGCCGATTTTCGGCACCACCGGCTACGAGTTTCTCAACGATTTGAACGGCCTCTTCGTCGAAGGCGCGAATCGTATGGGCTTCGTCGATCTTTACGCCCGCTTCACCGGCAGCCGCTACAGCTTTCGCGACATCGTCTACGAGGCGAAGAAATTGGTGCTGCGCGCACTCATGTCGGGCGAGCAAAACGTTTTGGCCCGCCGCCTCGACCGCATCTCCGAACAGCATCGCTGGTCGCGCGATTTCACCCTCAACAGTCTCGGCCGCGTGCTCGCGGAAGTCATTGCCTGCTTCCCGGTCTACCGTTCGTACGTGAGCGCGACGGGCACACTCACTGACGACGACCGCCGTTACATCGTGACCGCGATCGAACGCGCCAGCCGCCGCAACGCGGCGTTGAGCGAGGCCACGTTCGACTTCCTCGGCAGCGTGCTGCTGTTGGTTCACCCTGAGGGGCTTGACGAGAACTCACGCGCCGCGCGGCTGGACTTCACGCTGCGCTTGCAGCAGTTGACCAGCCCGGTGATGGCGAAGGGTTTCGAGGACACGGCTTTGTATCGCTACTATCCACTGGCTTCGCTCAACGAAGTCGGTGGCGACCCGACCGCGTTTGGCCTCGACACCGCCGGATTTCACGATCGCAATCGCACCCGCCTGGCGCACTGGCCGCACGCGCTGTCGGCCACGGCGACACATGACACCAAACGCGGCGAAGACATGCGCGCGCGGCTCAACGTGCTCTCCGAGATTCCGGCGCAATGGGAACGCGCGATCTCGCGCTGGCACGAACTCAACGCGCCCGCGATGATTGAGCTCGACGGTACGCCGGTGCCCGATCCTAATGAAGAATACCTGCTCTACCAGACACTCGCCGGCGCCTGGCCGCTCACACCGATGACGCCAGCGCGGCACGCCGAGTTCGTCGAGCGCATCACGGCCTACATGGAAAAGGCGACCAAGGAAGCCAAGCTGCGCACCAGTTGGGTTCGCCCGAACCCGCGGCACGATCATGCACTCGCCGATTTCGTCGCCACCTTGATGCTGTCCGAACCGGAGAACCGCTTTGTGGAAGAATTTCGCGTCTTCATGGAGCCGGTCGCGCGCGCCGGGATGCTAAATTCGCTATCGCAGACACTGCTCAAAATCACGGCACCCGGCGTTCCCGATTTTTACCAGGGCACCGAACTGTGGGATTTGAACCTGGTCGATCCGGATAACCGCCGCCCGGTAGATTTTGTCGCGCGCCGCGCGATCCTCGCCGAGCTTCGCCGCGCGACCGCAGGCGATCGCTTGAAGCTTGTGCGCGAACTCTTCGCCCATCCGGAAGATGGCCGCGTCAAGCTCATGCTCATCAGCCGCGCGCTCGAACTACGCCATTCGCATCCGCAACTGTTCGCCGCGGGAGACTACATCGCGCTCGCAGTGAGTGGTGAGCGAAGCCATCACGTGGTCGCCTTCGCGCGCTTGCTCGGCGACGAACAGGTAATTGTTGTTGCCGGAAGATTCTTCATGCAGCTTGGCGAAGCTGCGCCCGCCGCCGTCATCGACCCCGCCACGTGGCGCGACACGTTCATCGAAATCCCGGTCACGCTGGCGCGTGCCCACTACGCCGACGCGTTCACGGGGCGCGAGGTTGCGCCGCGGGAGCATGGCGGCCGCGATACGCGCGTGATCGAACTTTCGACGTTGTTCGCGCACATGACGGTTGCGATGCTTCAGGCGGCGGATTGAAGCGCGGCTGATTGAGGCGGCCTGCGTAAGCATCGCGGATCGAAGCGCAATGCGTCGAACGCGCGGCGCCGGGAAAAGGGGATAATGGAAAACTCCCAACCTTGGCCCTGGCTGGATTGTGCTTGTACACGCCGCTACGATCAGAACGCCGCCGCGAGCCACTTTCCTTTTTTATCGCTCCAACGGGCCGCAGCGCCTCTGATTCCATTGCCTGCGACTCAAGAAGATAAATCGCGCTGGAGTCTCAAATTCGGCGCCAATCCAACTTCCGGCGGCGTGCATTTCCAGCTATGGGCGCCCAACGCCCGCACCGTTTCCGTATGCATCAGCGCCGCCCCCGGCGCGAACGCGCCGGCGCATGAAACCGTGTTCGCGATGGAACGCGATGCCGACAGCGTTTTCCGCGTGCTGGTTCCTGGTGTAACAGCGGGCGCGGAATATCTATTCGAAATTGACGGCGACAAGCGGCGGCCTGACCCCGTATCGCGATCGCAGCCGCACGGCGTTCACGGTACGTCGCGCGTGATCGACCCCGGGGCGTTCACCTGGGCCGACGCCGGCTGGAAAGGGCTATCGCTGGAAGAATACATAATTTACGAAATGCACGTAGGCATTTTCACGGAGGCTGGCACCTTCGAGGCGGTAATCGGGCGGCTGCCTTTTTTGCGCGACCTCGGTGTCACCGCGCTCGAACTGATGCCCGTGGTCGAGTTCCCCGGCACGCGCAACTGGGGTTACGACGGCGTCGACCTCTACGCACCCCATTCGGCATATGGCGGCGCGGATGGCCTTAAACGCCTCATCGACGCGTCTCATCGCGCCGGCCTCGCCGTCATCATCGACGTGGTCTATAACCATCTGGGTCCCGAAGGCAATTATCTCGGCGATTACGCACCCTGCTTCAGCACCCGCTATCGCGCGCCGTGGGGCGCGGCGATCAATTTCGACGGCGCATTGAGCGACGGCATGCGCCGCTTTTTCGCCGATAACGCACTTTACTGGCTGGCCGAATATCACGCCGACGCCCTGCGGCTCGACGCGATTCATGAAATCTACGATCTCGGCGCGCGGCATATCTTGCAGCAGATTGCCGAGGCGTTCCACAACGAGGCCGCCACGCTTGGCCGCGATGCCTTTCTGCTCGCGGAGAGCGACCTCAACGACGTGCGCGTGATAAAGCCGGCCCACGCCGGCGGCCACGACCTCGACGCGCAATGGAGTGACGATTTCCATCACGCGCTGCACTCCCTGCTGACCGGTAAGACCCACGGATACTTCGGCGACTTCGGCGGTCTCGACGATCTGCGCAAGGCCCTCGCCGAAGGTTTCGTCAACGACGGGCGCTACTCACGCTTTCGCCGCCGCCGCCATGGGAATTCGTCGGCGCAAATGCCGGGGAAACGTTTCGTCATCTTCAACCAGAACCATGACCAGGTTGCGAACGCCTGTGGCGGCACGCGGCTTGGACAATTGATTTCGCCGGCGCGCCAGAGACTCGCCATGATGCTGCTGCTGTGCGCGCCGAATCTGCCGATGCTCTTCATGGGGGAGGAGTTTGGCGCCTCGACGCCTTTCTATTACTTCACCAGCTTTCCCGATCCCGCACTCGGCCACGCCGTTTCCGAAGGCCGCCGCCAGGAGTACGCCGATTTCTTTCGCGACGAACCGTTTCCCGATCCCCAGGCGCCAGCAACATTTGAACGTTCGCGCCTGGACTGGAGCGAGACCGAACGCGCGCCCCATCGCGGAATCCTGGAATTCAATCGCGCGCTGATCGCGCTGCGCAAAGCCAATCCATCTCTCGCCAACTGCCGCAAGGACCTGACCCGGGTCATCTGCGACGACGACGCGGGATGGCTCACGCTCGAGCGCGGCGATCCGTGCGGATCGGCAGCGCTGCTGCTATGCAATTTCGCCGGGAGCGAGCGCTCCGTTCGTATCGAGGCGCGCAAACAACGCTGGCGGCTTGCGCTTTGGAGCGGCGACCCGACCTACCATGCGGCCGGCGCCGGCGACGAGCCGTCGGCCGCCCTCGATCAGGGCGATACGATGATGCGACTCGCCGCGCTTAGCGCCGCGCTGTACTTGCGGGAGTGAATGCCGGGAGGTAATGCCGACAGGAAACGAAGAGGAAATGCGATGACTTCAATCATCATTCATGGCCATTTCTACCAGCCGCCGCGCGAAAATCCATGGACCGGCGCGCTCGACCGCGAGGATGGCGCCAATCCCTATCACGACTGGAACGAACGCATCCACGCCGAATGCTACCGGGCCAACGCGTTTGCGCGCATCTTCGACGGCCACGGCAATATCGAGCGCATTGTCAACAACTACACCAACATCAGCTTCAACTTCGGGCCCACGCTACTGACCTGGCTTGCCGCGACCCATCCCGATACCTACGAACGTATCCTCGAAGCCGATCGCGAGAGCGCGCGGCGCCATCGCGGCCACGGCAACGCGATCGCACAGGGTTACAACCACGCCATCCTGCCGCTGTGCAACGAGCGCGACCGGCGCACGCAAGTGCGGTGGGGCATCGCCGACTTCCGTTATCGCTTCGGGCGTTCGCCCGAGGCATTGTGGATGCCCGAGACCGCATGCAACGACGCAACACTGGCAACCTTAATCGAGGCCGGCATGAGCTACGCCATCCTGTCGCCGCAACAGGCGCTGCGCGTGCGCGCGATCGGCAATCACGACGGCGAATGGCGCGAAGTTTCCAACGGCAGCATCGATCCGCGCGTCCCCTACCGCTACTTTCATCGCGACGGCTCCGGCCGCTCGATCGCGCTGTTCTTCTATGACGATCCAATGGCGCGCGCGATCGCGTTTGAGGGCGCGCTGGCCTCCAGTCAAAGCTTGATGGGGCGGCTGGCGAAGGCGCGCGGCGAGAACGGCACATTCGTCAACGTCGCCACCGACGGCGAGAGCTACGGCCATCATTTCCATTTCGGCGATCGCTGCCTCGCCTACGCGCTCGAAGTCGAGGCGGCGAGCCATGACCTGCGCGTGACCAACTATGCCGAGTTTCTGGAGGATCATCCGCCGCGTGACGAGGTCGAGATAAAGACCGGACCCGATGGCGAGGGTACGGCATGGAGCTGCGCCCACGGCGTCGGCCGCTGGTACCGCGATTGCGGCTGCAGCACCGGCGGACAGGAGGGCTGGAACCAGGCTTGGCGCGGACCGCTGCGCCAGGCGTTCGATCTGCTGCGCGACCGCGCGGCGAATTATTTCGAGGAAGCTGGTGGCGATCTTTTTCTCGACCCATGGGCGGCCCGCGACAAATATCTCGATTTGATGCTCGACCCCAAGGCGCGCCGCGGGACCTTCCTCGACCATCACGCCGGACGCCGGCTGCCGCATGACACCGCGATGGTGCGGGCGCTCAACCTGCTCGAAATGCAGCGTGCCGCGATGCTCATGTACACAAGCTGCGGATGGTTCTTCGCCGATATCTCGGGCATCGAAACCGTTCAGGTGATGAAATACGCCGGACGGGTGCTCGACTTCATGGACGAACTCGACCTCGAGGCGCCGCGCGGCGAATTTCTCGAGGCATTAGCCAAAGCCAGGAGCAATGTCACCGAGCTGGGCAATGGCGCCGACATCTATCGCCGCTTCGTCGGACCGTGCCGCGCGACTCCAGCGCGAATCGCCGCGCACCTGGCGATTTCGAGTCTCGCCGGTCATGGCGGCGACCACGGCGAAAGCGGCGACTACCAGTTCCGCAAAGTAAACTACCTGCGGCGCCGGAATGGCCGCCTGTCACTCGCCACCTGCCGGCTGCACCTGACCGCGCGTGCGACTGGCCGCGAGCATGACTTCGCCGCCGCCGCCCTGCACATCGGCGGAATGGATTTTTACTGCGCGCTCAGGACTTATGCGGACGCCACCCGTTTCAGAGTAGCGTCGAAAACGCTGTGGGAGCGCTTCCATACGGCCTCGCTGCCGACATTGCTGCGGCTCATGCAGCAGGACTTCGGCCCCGAAGAGTTCGGACTGGAAGACGTGCTCGCCGACGGACGCTGGGCGATTTGCCGAATGGTCTTCGGCTATCTCTCGGAAGATCTGACCGCCGAATTCGTTCGCTTGTACGAGCAGGACCGCCGGGCGATCGAGATGCTGTACGAGACGGGCCTCGATCTTCCCGACGAGCTAAGACTGCTGAGCGAGTTCACACTCGGACGCCGCTTCGAACTGACCGTACTGGAACAAAAAGGCAATACCGATCCGGCCGCCTACAGAAATGCCGCCCGGATCGCCGACGAGGTCGCGCGCCATCGCTACCAAATCGATAAAACGCGGCCCAACCAACATTTTACCGAGATGATCGCCAAGGCGGCCCGCACCGCCGCCACCGATCCGACGGAGAAAAACATCCAGCAGGCAGTCGGCGCGGTGAGCGTGGCGCGCCGTCTGCGCCTCACGCCCAATCTCGACTCGGCGCAGGAGGCGGTCTATGACGCCGCCGTGCGGATCCGTCCGGGGGTCGAACGCCTGCTCGAACTTGCCGCCGCCCTTGGTCTGTCGGTCGAGGCGTTGCGCGCGCCACGCCCGCCTTCGCCATCGCCAGGCAAACCCGACGCTTCGCTGGCAAGCGCGCGCTGCTGAAACCCTCTACGCGCGCGCAACGCGCAACCACGGCGCGTATCACGAGGGCGCAATTTGCGGCAGCTCCGCTCATAACCCTTAGCGTCTGCCCTCGCGCACCGTCCCCAAGGGGTGTCGCGCGTCTGTGCATCATCCATCAACAGCCGATAATAGGCCGCGATGATTCGTGCTTTTTTTACTGAGACTACGACATCAGATCGTAATAGCTATTTAGTAATTTCCAGTTAGGCTGCTGTATAATGTTACTTTATTTCGCCCGCTCTCTTGATTCAATACATGACAGTGACGGTATCCTGGCACAATTCAGTTCTATATTAGCTCGGAAGCATGAAATTCCTAGCGACACACAATCGCGGGAAGATTCAGTCTGTTATGGCCCCGACGCGGTTAATTTGTATATTGACGGTACGCTCTGCCGGTGTTAATCGCCATTAAGCGTTGAAGCTGATCGTCTCTGGCGTTTGAGCCGTGCCTGCGCGGCCACGCCATGCTCCTGGTGCCACTGATACGCAACCTATGGGGGAGATGAATCATGCGGCATGTATCGGGGAAAACGGCGCTAATGGCGCTGGCTTTATTGCTCGCTCTTGCGTTTGCTCCGTATCCGCCCGCCAGCGCGCAAACGATTTCCGATTGCACGCAGAGCAACCTGCAGAACGTCGCCGGCAACACCTCTTTCGTAGTCACGATCACGTCGGCAACGCCCAGGTTCGTACCCTCGACGACCCTCGCCTTTTGTGACGTAACGGGCGACATCACGACCGACAATCCGGGGCCGAACACGGTCGAGTTCGAGCTTGGCCTGCCAGTGGTCTCCAACGGCCGCTTCCTGTTCCTGGGCGGTGGCGGCTTCAACGGCTACATACCGCAAAACGTGGTGGATGCGGGCGTCGCTGAGGAATTTGCGACGGCGTACACCGACAGCGGTCACGAATCGTTCTTCGCCAGCAATCCCACCTTTGCGGGCTTTTCAGCATTGGATGGGAGTTGGGCGTTGCTGCAGCCAAGTGACATGCCGAACACTCCCGCGCAGGTGGATTTCTCATACCGCGGCGTGCACTCGACCACAGTCGTCGGCCAGTCGATCACGACAGGCTACTACGGCTTGTCCACTTCGCCCATTTCGTATTTCGACGGATGCTCGACAGGTGGGCGTGAGGCGTTGGTCGAAGCGCAGAAATTTCCCGATGACTACAAGGGCATCATCGCCGGCGACCCGGCCATCAGCGATCCCATAGCCGGTTTCAACTGGAACGATCAGGCACTGCTGTCGAGTGCCGCCGCTTATCTGCCAAACAGCGCGGTCGAAACCCTCGACGCGGCGGTGACCGCGGCTTGCGATGGCTCCGACGGCGTGCTCGACGGTCTGATCGAAGATCCGCGGCTGTGCAAATTCGATCCCGCCAGTATCGAATGCGAAGGCGGCAATACCTCGAATTGTCTGACTGCGGCGCAGGTCGCAACGGTCAATGCGATTCAAGCCGGCGCTCGCGCCGAGGATGGCACCCAGCTTTATCCTGGATACACCTTGAGCAATCCGGGCGGCTCCGACGGCTGGGAGGACTGGATCACCGGCAATACCAACAACTCGACGCCGATTTTCGGCATCGCGGAGCCTTGGGGCGTTATAC
>JBOHWJ010000636.1:0-3948 GCA_050736495.1 Binataceae bacterium (SeqCode)
AAACCCGCGAGGACATGTTGAAGGATCCGCACGTCGCCGCCAACGGGCTTATCGTCGAGTCGGTCCATCCGCAACTGGGACCGATGCGCCAGCCGCGGCCGGCCGCGCGTTTCTCCGGAACGCCCGCCGATCTGCGCCGTCCGGTGCCGACTCTGGGCGAGGATACGGATGCGGTGCTGGCCGAGATCGGCATCAGGGGCGACGAACTCGCGCGATTGCGTGAGGCCGCCATCATCGCCTGAGCATTCGCATTAGATGCGCGCGCGGCTATTGGATCACTATCGGGAGCGACTGAGCGCCGTCGTTCGGTGCGGTGGCGCTACCCGTACTGTTGGCGACCACCTGCGTGATGAAGTAGGCGTTGATGGTGCCGCCATTCGCACCAACCAGCCAGAGCGCGGCAAAGGCCTTGACCTGCACCTGCGATCTGCCGTTGGGATTGTTCCAGTCCACCATCGGCACGATGATCACGCGCGCGTCGGACAGTGCATGAGTCTGGAAAGTACCAGTCGGATCGGCGAGTTGGCCGGCCAGGGTCCTGTCACTGAAACCCTGGTCAATTGGTCCGACCTTCTTTCCCGGTTCAGTGTCTATCCAATCATTGATAGAGATCGGACCAGAGAACCCGTTGGCAATATTGGTGCGCAAGTCATCCCCACCCACGCCACCCAACGCCAGCGAGCCCCAATTGCCCGGTCCAACCTGGCCCTGGTTGAGCGTGACCGCCTGGCCCGGCATATACGGGGTCGTGTAATCGAGACCGATTGGGACAAGGCCGCATTGTCCAGTGTCACCGCAATAGGTGGAGGAACCGTCGGTTCCGATCGTACTGGGAGGACCCGGCACCAGCGCGGTTGCGGAAGCCGACACTAAAGCGCTGGTAAGGCCCAGTATTTTGCCAAAAAAATACGGCACTGACCGCTGCACCCTTATCGAGATTCGCGTGTTATTGGCGGTGACCTCGGTCGAGACGATCTCACCCGCATGCACGCCGTTGGCGGAGGCGTAGCCATTGGCGGTCGTTACCGCTGCATCCGGCATCTGCGGCAAATAGCCCGCACCCGCAAACACTGCCGCGTCGGCGGCTTTCTGCAGCGTCATCCAGTTAAAGTACATGACCGCGACATCAATGCTCAAAGCCATCGCACCAATCAGCACGGCCGAAACGAGAGCGATGATCACGAGGATTTGCCCGCGTGAAAATCGACGTTGCATTGTCGTGGATTGGGACGATTTCATGGTCGTTGAGCTCCTGTTGCGGCGGACGCATGTGGTCGGCGCGACCCCGCGATTGCAATCAGCTCAATGGCGCCGTGCGCGCACACATCCGTGCGGGCACTAACGAGCACGCCTCATGCCAGATCATGGTGTGACGCGCGGTTCGCTGGCACGCGAAACGACGCGATCCGATTTCCCATAGTTTCGCTGAGGTTGTAGCGTGCGCCGGATTACGTGGACGGCCGCTTTGACATCGCCACACCGTCGCGTAACGGGACACTTCGCCGGGTGCGCCATTTCGTAGTCAAAGGCGGCGGCAAAAGAATGCCGGCGAATGGCGATGCGGTCTCAACTGCGCGCCGCAGCGGGGTTTCAAAAAAGACCGCGGCCCGCGTAGCCACACGAGTTACAACAGGCCACCTTGGAATCCACCCGGCGCCGCAACCATCGCGGCGGCCGCCTGTGGCGCATGCCGATCACGGCGCTGCCGGAATCACCGCGATATTGACCTGATTATTGTGCACATGGTTGTGTTTTTTGATCTTCTGCAAATCTTTTTTGGTGCGCGCGTTGAATTCGAGCACGGCCATCGCCGATGCGGCGCAACCGGAATTCGGGTTCGCGCGAGACACGTTGGCGCGCCGCACACGTGCCTCTCAGACCGAGGCCGACAGCATCGCCTCGAGGCAACGGCTATGGCTGAAGTAGGCCTCGGCCATTTCGCGCGCCGCGCGGCTATGAGCGGCGTAGCTGGAATCGATCGCGGCGACGCCGTCCGCCGCTTCCGCCAGTGTATTAAAGCTGACCAAGCCGCGCCCGACTGGCAGCCGATCACTGAAACCGGTCTCCTCGGCCAGCACCGGACGGCCACTGGCGAGGTAGCATACGCTGCGGTCGCTGAACCATCCCGTGTGCAGTTCGCGGAAGACCGGCTTGGGACAAAGAATTTCCGCACGGGACCGCAAGATGAATTCACGATACGCAGCCGGTGTACCGGCCACCGTATGCGGCTCGCTGAGCTTCCATCCGCATCCGCTGAGCAGCGCGCGATCACCAGCCACGTCGTTCGGACCGATATTCGCCGCCAACTCGAACGGCCGCCGTGTGATCGCGGGCAGCCGCGCATAGCGCAGGTAGGCGGCACGCTTCGACACGCTCAGCATGCGGTCGCCGAACGGCAGTTCCTCCCACGTCCATTGCGTGATTGACGAAAACGGCGCTTGTGGGCCAGGGCCCGCTACCACAGGCCACATCGGCATATAGACGAACGGATCGAACGCGTGCCATCGATGCCCCAATGCCGGAATCCCGCAGTCCGCTTCGTGGACCTTCGCGCCCACCGTGAGGAACGCCTGATGACTCTCGATGCCCATCTCTTCGCTGAGCCCGCACACTTGAAGATGGCCAGGATCAACGTCGATGAGCACGCGGCGGCGGAATTCGGAAAGCAATGGCTCGCGCAGTGCGCAGCAAAAATTCCACAGCAGATCCGAGTCACGGATGCGCTCGCGAATTTGCGCCAGCGTCATACCATGCGGCCGCACCGTCGCAAGCGCTTGCGGCTGCGCGGGGTCAAATAGGAGCAATCCGCAATCGCGCTCGAAGCCGTACTCGGCCACCCGCGCGAAGAATCCGGCGATGCGGCTCGAATCGAGCGCGTTGTCGCCGGAAGCCGGCAGCAGCTCAAACCAGAACACCCGATGGCCGAGCGCGCGCAGTCCCAGTGGATATTGCAGAAACCAGCTCCAATGACCGCCGCCGGGTAAATACTTGGCGAGCGAACCGTCTCCTAACGCAATCAACATGGTGTCCTATCTTCCTCATAGAGGCTCTCGCCACCCCATGGAAGTGCAACGTCCGCGCCTCGCGGGCTTTCCAAATAAAACCGGCAGCCTGGGAATATTGAATCATGCGGCGCGCGTTCTACGAAGGGACGCTTTTTGCCGCGCCGCTTATGGTAGACTTTGCGACTGACCTTTGCGTCATTTCTGGATGCCAACCCACGAGCAGACGGCTGAATCCCAAGAGCTTTCCTTCGACCGCGGCGGCGACTCCACGTTAGTCATCCGGTTGGGCGGAAGCTGGCGGCTACGGCGGGGCTTGGCTTCGACCAGCGCGATCGAGCGCGAAATCAGCGCGCATACGCGGCGCGTCGTCTTCGATACTGCCGCGCTCGGCACCTGGGACAGCAGCCTGCTAAGCTTCGTCACGCGGCTGGTCGAAGTATGCCGTCAGCATGATGTCTCCGCCGACCTCGCCGGACTGCCGCCTGGGCTCCGGCGGCTGGTCGAACTGGCGGAGACCGTGCCGGAACAGCGCGACACGCGCCGTCAGGCGGCGCCCGCGTCGCCGCTCGAGCGCCTGGGCAACGCCAGTATTAGGTACGGCCAATCGGTAGGTGACGTACTGGGCTTCATGGGCGAAATCTCGATCGCCCTGGGCCATATGCTGCGCGGAAGCGCGCGCTATCGCCGCAGCGACCTCTTTCTGACCATCCAGGAATGCGGCGCCAATGCGCTGGGCATCGTCACGCTCATCAGCTACCTGGTCGGCACCATTTTGGCGTTCATGGGCGCCGTGCAATTGCAGCAGTTCGGCGCCCAGATCTATGTCGCCGACCTGGTTGGAATCGCGATGGTGCGTGAGATGGGCGCGATGATGACCGGTATCATCATGGCGGGCCGCACCGGCGCGGCCTTTGCCGCCCAGCTCGGCAGCATGAAAGTACGC
>JBOHWJ010000637.1:0-12283 GCA_050736495.1 Binataceae bacterium (SeqCode)
ATCTAAACCGTCTCCGTCGCTGAAGAGGTGGAATCGTCCCCCAAGAATGCGTCGTGGAGCGCCCGCATCGCAAGCTCTCCATATTTCAAGTTGACCACCACCGAGACCTTGATTTCCGAGGTTGCGATCATTTCGATATTAACGCGCTCGGCGGCGAGCACGCGAAACATGGTGGCGGCGACGCCGGCATGTGTGCGCATCCCCACCCCCACGATCGAGACCTTGGCGACCTGCTCTTCATGGCGAATACCGGCCGCGTCAATTTCGTCCGCGACCATCCGTACCAATTCGAGCGCGCGGCGCAAATCGGTGCGTGCGATCGTGAAGGTTATGTCGGTGCGGCCGTCGGCGCTGGCGTTTTGAATTATCATGTCGACCACGATGCCGGCTTCGGCAATGGGCCCGAAGATTCGCGCGGCCAGGCCTGGCCGGTCGTCGACACCGGTGATCGTAATCTTGCTCTGGTTCTGATCGAGCGTTACGCCTGAGACGAGCACATTCTCCATCGCCTTATCCTCATGTCCGACCCACGTTCCCTTGGAGTCTTGCTTGAAGCTCGTGCGTACCACCAACGGCACGTTATAGCGGCGCGCCAGTTCCACCGAGCGCGACTGCAATACTTTTGCCCCCAGACCCGCCATCTCAAGCATCTCGTCGTACGAGATACGGTCGAGCCGCCGCGCCTTGGGGCAGATGTTCGGATCGGCGGTATAGACGCCGTCGACGTCCGTGTAGATTTCGCAAATCGACGCCTTCAGCGCGGCGGCCAGCGCCACCGCCGTCAGGTCCGACGCGCCGCGGCCAAGCGTCGTTATATCGCCCTTGGGATCGACGCCCTGGTAGCCGGCGACCACTGCGACATAACCGTCGTTGAGCGCGCTCGTAACGCGCCCGCATTCGATCGCTTTGATGCGCGCGGAGCCGTGGTTGGAGTCGGTCTCAATCCGCAACTGATGGGCCAGGAATGAAACCGTAGGAAGACCGAGTGCCTGTAAACGGATAGCGAGCAGCGAGGCCGAAACTTGCTCGCCGGTGGCGACCAACACGTCAGTCTCGCGCGGATGAGGCAAGTCGCTTAACTGCTCGGCGAGCTGGAACAGCCGATTGGTCTCACCCGCCATCGCGGAAACCACCACGACCAATTGATCGCCCGCGGCGCGCGCGCGTGCAACTCGCTCGGCAACGGCCTTGATTCGTTCGATCGAACCGACCGACGTTCCACCGTATTTCTGTACTAGAACTGCCACTGACACAAGGCTTTCATCATATAGCGCGGAGTAATCATGCGCGGAAATCGCCGTGCAAACCAGAGGCATGGTCCGCGCCGGACGCCTTTGCGGCGCCGCTCATCCGCTCAGATGAGCTGCATTCCCAGGTAGAGTGCGTAGGAGAGTAGCACGAAGCCGCCGAATAGCAGGCCGGCGGAGACCGCACCATTGTCGCTTTGCGAACCGCCATAGACGCCAAGACCCGCGGCAATAACCATGATCAGAACCTTGGTCGCATCCGGCGTGGCATCCCACATGCTGACAAACCTCGTGAGTGCGACCCAGGCATCAAAGAACGCCGCTGAAAACGCGCCAGGCATTGGTTTCAGTTTTAACTGTTCTTCAGGTGACAAGAAAGAACTTGAAATGCTCTTTGGCCATCTCCCAGCCACATCACGGCCAGCCGCCCCAACCACGCATCGGAACGTAACACTGCGGTAGTGCAAGAACGATCTGAACGGCGCGACTCATCCCGGAGGGCAGCGCGACAACCACTCACGCAAACCGGGCCCTCAGCTTTTCGATTATCGACGAGTAACGCTCATCGCCGGCTGAAAATTCGATCCGACGGCTGTTCGCCGCTGCGTAGCTTATGCGGATCGAAAGGCGGTCAAGGTCGTCCGCCTCGCGCAGACGCTCGAACCATTCGACTGCGGCGATCGCCTCGGAGAACAGGTACTCGCGCAAGCCAAGGTCATCCAGCGCAACCGCCTCCAGCCGGTAGAGATCGATATGATAGAGCGGCAGACGCCCCCGATGCTCCTGGATCATGGTGAAGGAAGGACTCAGGATTTGTTCTTCCGGCAGGCTCAAACCGCGGGCGAGACCCTTGATAAAACAGGTCTTGCCGGCGCCCAATTCACCCGAAAACCCAAGTAGTTCGCCGCCTTCGAGCAACGAAGCAAGGCGACGGCCCCAAGTCTTGGTTTCACGCGCGGAGCGGCTTTCCACGATAAGCGTTACCCGGTTCACGGCTCTTACCTGGCCTTGAATTTGAGCGGCGTACAATCGCGTACGCTGCTCACACGATCAATTATAGCCTTGGCCACGACCGTCCGTGAAAACCGAATTTAGCGCGCTCAAGGCCTGGCGATCAGCGCGTCGAGTGCCCTCGGCAGCTCTTGGGCCAGGTCACCGGCGAGATACCCGATCGCGCCGACTCGCGCGGCGATACGATCGGCCGCATTGCCATGCACAAAGACGCCGAGTTTGACCGCGTCGGCCGGATTCATCCCCTGGCCCAGCAGTGCGCCGATAATTCCCGAGAGCACATCGCCCATTCCCGGCGTGGCCATGCCGGGGTTGCCGCTGGAATTGACGTGAATCGCGCCGTCACGCGTTGCGATTACGGTGCGCGCACCCTTGAGCAGGACCTCCGCGCCGGTCAAATCGACTAGGCGGCGCGCCGCTCCGATACGGTCCTGATTGACCACCGCATTCGATGATCCGAGCAAGCGGGCCATCTCGCCCGGATGCGGCGTCAGCACGACCGGACCGCGCGCCCGTACGGCCGCCGCTGGGCCGATGTGTGCGAGCGCATTAAGTCCGTCGGCGTCGATAAGCAGCGGACGACCCGGCGCGGCGCCCTGCTCTATCAGCCAGAGCAGCAGGTCCCGCGTATCCTTGCTAGCGCCCATTCCAGGCCCGGTCACCAACGCGCTCTTGCCCTCGATTAGCGGGCCGAGGCGCGCGATTGACGCGGTGGCGTCGAAATGACCGTCGCGATCGGGCATCGGCTCGGTCATCAACTCGGCCTGTCCCGCCGCCACAATGGCCGCGACCGCCTCGGGAATTGCGGTAGTGACGAGGCCGGCGCCCACCCGCAAAGCGCCGCGCGAAGTCAGAATCGCCGCGCCCGATTTGCCACGTCCGCCCGCCACGATTAGCACATGACCGTAGGTGCCCTTATGCGTATTGGCGGCACGGGGCCGAATCAGCGCCGCGGCGTCGGCGACTTCGAGCAGGCGTCCGCGTGGTGCAATATCCTCGATTGCGCGCGCCGCGAAGCCAATTGCGGCAATTTCCAATTCGCCGCAATATCCCGCGCCCGGATAGGAAACGTGACCAAACCTGGCGAAGCCGAACGTCACCGTGAGCGTCGCGCGTACCGCCGCACCCATGAGCGCGCCGCTGTCGGAGTTGACACCTGAGGCAATATCGACCGCGGCCACCGGCACCCCGAGCACATTGATGGTGTCAATCGCGGCGCGTGGAAGCCCGCGCACTTCGGCGTTGAGACCGGTACCGAAAATGGCGTCAATAATCGCGCCGTCGCGATTGCGGCGAAGCGCAGGCGCGATCTGCTCTTCGGTTATCGACTCGATGACGGCGCCATCTCTGGCGGCAAACTCGGAATACGCGCGCGCGGCGTCGCCCTTCAAATCGGCCGCTCGCGCCAGCAATACGACCCGTACCGGCACGTTCAAGTCGCGTAACCGGCGCGCGGCGACGAAACCGTCACCGCCGTTATTACCCTTGCCTGCGACCACCAGGACGCCGGCCTTGAGCGCGCCCGACCATCGCCGCGCCAAGGCGTCGGCAACCGCCTCACCAGCGCGCGTCATCAGCACATACGACGGCACGCCGTATTTCTGCTGGCTGAGGCGATCGAGTTGGCGGCTTTCGCCGGCGCTGAGCAGGATCATTTCGGCCTTTAGCGCTATTGCCGGGTTGATTTCTCGCCAGTCATCCGCGCACGCGTGGGCGGCGGCGGCGCGCCTTGGCGCTCAAGTGCGTGCCACGCGAGGCATCGTCGAGCAACGCCTTCATTTCACGTACCGCCCGTTCCATCCCGACCTCGACCGCACGCGCCACGATCGCGTGACCGATATGCAACCACTGAATACCCGCCAGCGCGGCGACCGGTGCGACATTGCGATAGTTAAGCCCATGACCGGCGTTGGGTCTGAGCTTCAGTTCGCGCGCCGCCGTAACCGCCAATGCGATCTTTTCAAGTTCGCGCCGGGCGTCCACACCGAGTAGCGCCAGCACGGCCGTGGAAGTGCGCGGCGTTCCGCTTGCGCGCCGGCCGTCGCGGCGGTTCGAATCGCGACGTGTATCGGCATCGGCTAAATTCGCGTAGGCGCCCGTATGAAGTTCGACGAAGTCGGCGCCGAGCATCGCGGCGGCCTCAATCTGGTGAACCTCCGGATCCACGAACAGGCTCACGCCGACCTGCGCCATCTTGAGCCGTTCGATGATGGGCGCGAGGCGCTCCTTGAGGCCGGCGGCGTCCAGGCCGCCCTCGGTGGTTATCTCCTCGCGCCGTTCGGGCACGAGACAGACCTCGTTGGGCCTCAACTCGATCGCGATTTCGACCATCTCCGCCACCGGCGCCATCTCCTGATTCAGATGGATATGGATGGCGTCGCGCAAGCGCGCGAGGTCGTCGTCCCGGATATGGCGGCGGTCTTCGCGCAGATGCACCGTGATCGCCTTCGCGCCAGCGCGCTCGGCCAGGAGCGCCGCCACGACCGGATCAGGATAATCGACGCGCCGCGCCTGCCTGAGTGTCGCGACGTGATCGACGTTGACGCCAAGTTTAATCATCGTAGTGCGGTTGCGCTTGAAGTCATTTCGATTGCCTGGAGGCCTGGGACTGCCGCGTGGATCGGAATCGAACGCGTGCCGGGCGCGAGCGCGGCTAGCTTGAGACGCCAACGTGTTTGCGAATGGCGTCGCCAATTTCACGCGCCATTGCGGCTATTTGCCCATGGTCCTCGCCCTCGATCATGACGCGCGCGAGCATTTCGGTGCCCGAATAACGCACCAGCAGCCGGCCGTTTCCACCCAGGCGCCGTTCGACCGATGCGATGAGACGCTGCACCTCGACCATCTCGGTCAGCGGCATACGCTCGCGTACGCGCACGTTTTCGAGCACCTGTGGCACCCGCCGCATCATGCGCAACTCGCTCAACGGGCGGCCCGTTTCCGCCATCTGCGAGAGCACCAGCAGTGCTGTGATGAGGCCGTCGCCGGTGGTCGAATGGTCCATGAAAATGACGTGGCCCGATTGCTCACCGCCGAGGTTGTAGGAATGCGCACGCATCTCGCGGGCGACCGCGGGATCGCCGACTTCGGTTCGAACCAGGCGGATATTGTGGCTGTCGAGCGCGCGTTCGAGACCGAAGTTACTCATCACGGTCGCAACCACGGTATTGGCGTGAAGCCGCCCTTGTGCGGCCAGCTTTCGTCCCATCAGCGCCATCGAGTCGTCGCCATCGAACAACTCACCGCGCTCGTCGATCAGCATCGCGCGGTCGCCGTCGCCGTCGAGCGCGATACCAACGTTGGCGTGCTCGCGCGCAACCGCTTCGCGCAGTTTTTCGAGGTGAACCGCGCCGCAGCCAAGGTTGATATTCATGCCGTCAGGCTCGACACCAATCTTGACCACATCGGCGCCCAGGTCCTCGAGCGCGTCGGGACCAACTTTATAGCCCGCGCCGTTGGCGCAATCGATCACGACCCGCAATCCGTCGAAGGTAAGCGTGCGCGGTATGCAGGTCTTGAGGAAGACCAGGTAACGGCCGATCGCATCGTCGATACGCGCGGCCTTGCCAATATCGCCTGGCTGCGCGCGAAAGCGCTCAAGCGCGCCATCGTCGAAAACCAGATCCTCGATCCATCGCTCGGTTTCGTCGTCAAGCTTGAAGCCTTCGCACGAGAAGAACTTGATGCCATTGTCCTGAAAGGCATTGTGCGAGGCTGAAATCACCACGCCCGCGTCGGCGCGCATACTGCGCGTCAAAAAGGCGATACCGGGAGTAGGCAGCGGGCCGACCAGCCACACGTCGGCGCCCATCGAGCAAATGCCCGACGCCAAAGCGGTTTCGAGCATATAGCCCGAAAGCCGCGTGTCCTTGCCGATGAGAATTTTGCGATGGCGTCCGCTCTCATTCTTGAAAACGTGAGCGAGGGCGCGGCCGAGCTTAAGCGCGGTCTCCGAGGTAATCGGTTCGACGTTGGCGACGCCGCGCACGCCGTCGGTGCCGAACAGTTTATGAGATAGCGCGTTCACCCGTTTCCCGCCTCTTTTTGCCGGTACATTCGTAACTTAACCTTCTCCGGAGATTGACGCACAAGCTCGACGCCGTCGGGCAGGTCGACCTGCACCGGGACGTCGTGATTACCCGGCGCAATTCCGTTGGCCTCGACGTACACCGAGCCCCTGAGATCGAGTTTCGCGAGCGCGGGCGCCGGCCCGCGCACGGTCAGATTGATGTGACGCGGCTCGATCCTGAACTTGTAACCACTGTCGCGCACCTCCACCGGGAGACCGTGAAATTCACGGTCGGCGATAAGCGGTGCGACCGTGACCTTGGCGTTCACCGCGTCCGTATCGAGCTTCATCGTCGAGCCGGGCGTGACCAGGCCGACCTCGCACGAAACTTCGCTGTTCGCGCCGCTGACGGTGCAGGGCTCGGTGTCGATATTGTCGAGACGCGAAACCTCGCGGCTGGGACCACGGATCTCCGCCGTCGGCGGAACCAGCGAGGTCGAAGCGACCTTGTAGCCGCTGGCGACCTTGCCGGCGAGGTCGAGATGCACCGGGAGCTCGCGCGTCACGATCTTGTCGATATCGAGCACAATCTGAGAAGGCGAGATACTGGTAACATTGGTCTGGCGCGGCACGTTGAAGGTATCGGGCCCGAGCTTGAATGACGCCTGTCCGACGCCCACGCCGGTCAGATCGAGCCGCGCGGTAAGCCTGCCCGGGTCAATCAACGAAAGCAATGTGCGCGGGCCCGAGACCTGGATTTTCACGAAGTCGGGATGCGGATTGACGATGACAAATCCGGGCGGCAGATCGCGGTAGCTGATCGGCACTTGCAGCGAAGCCATCGAGCCATGCTGGCCGGCGTTGACAAATACCCACAGGCCAATCGCGAGCAATACCGAAATCAGGCGTAAGCCAAGATTGCGCCGCAAATGCTCCAGCAGCGCGGCCGGCTTAAGCTCCCTCCTGATGTCCTCAACGTCTATCAAACGACTCTGAATCACACCGCTCTGACGGCCGCCTGCCGCCTCCGCTTCAAACCTTCCTCACCGCTCTAAACCGGCAGACTCTGCAACGCCGCCATCAGGTCCGAAGGCCTGAGATTCCGTACAAGCTCGCCGTTGTGGGCGAGCGATATCGTACCGGTCTCCTCAGAAACCACGATCACTACGGCGTCATTGTCTTCAGTCAGGCCGATCGCGGCGCGATGGCGCGTGCCAAGGCTGAGATTCACGTTGGGATTCGACGACAACGGCAGCAGGCAGGCGGCAGCCAGCACCTGGTCGCCCTTGATTATCACCGCGCCGTCATGCAGCGGCGAGCCGCGCATGAAGATGGTCTCGATCAGTTCGGGCGATACCTGGCCCGAGATCGAACGCCCGCTTTCGACGTACTCGTGGAGGCCGACATCCTGTTCGACTACGATAAGCGCACCGATACGGCGCGCCGCGAGCCATTCGGCGGCGCTCGCCAATTCCTGTGCAATGTTGGCGGCACTCGGCCGCGGGGCGAAGAACGAACGTGCGCCGACGCCGGTCAGGGCGCGGCGGATATCGGCCTGGAAAATCACCACCAGAATCACGATCAAGGAGCCGAGAAAGTTGTTCAGCAGCCAGTTCAAGGTGAACAGGCCAAGCATCTGCGAACCAACGAAGGCTCCCGCCACGACCAGCAGCCCGATCACCATCTGCATGGTCCGCGTGCCCCGAATCAGCAGCGCGATCCGGTAGATCACGTAAGCCACGATCAGAATGTCGAGCACATCCTGCCATCGCGGCCTCGGTATAACGGCCAGAAAATGCATTTCTTGTCGCGTCAGGCGCGGCCCGAAGCCGCGATTGCCGCCGCCATCCTCACCACCGCCGCCGCTGGCCCGGGGTCGTGTACCCTGATAATTGCCGCCCCGGCGGCGACCGCCAACGCATTCACCGCGGCAGTCCCGAATAGCAGTTCGCTTTCGCTGCCACCCGCAATCCGTCGCACAAAGCTCTTGCGCGAGGCTCCTATCAACACTGGATACCCTAGCGCGCAGATGCGCCGCAAACTACTCAGCAGGATCAGGTTATGGCGCCAATTTTTGGCGAAGCCCAAGCCGGGGTCGACGATAATGCGCGAGCGCGCAACCCCGGCGGCGAGCGCCGTGGCGGCCTGCCGACGCAAAAACGTGCAAACTTCACCCACGACGTCGCCATAGTTCGCGAGGCTCATCATCACGTCGGGCGTCCCGCGCATATGCATCAGCACCAACCCGGCACGAGCCCGCGCCACCATTGCGGCCATCGCGGCGTCGTGCTGAAGGCCGCTGATGTCGTTGACAATGGCGGCGCCACGCTCCAATGCCGCAAGGGCAACCGCCGCCTTGCGCGTATCGATCGAGATTGGCGCCTTGAGGCGCGCCGCCAGCACTTCGATTACTGGCAAGACGCGCGCCAACTCGACCTCGAGGTCAACGCCTCGCGCGCCCGGACGGGTGGATTCGCCGCCAATGTCGATAATCGCCGCACCCGCCGCTTCCATCGCGAGCGCGTGATCAATTGCGCGCGCCGGATCGAGAAAACGACCGCCATCGGAGAATGAATCGGGCGTGACATTGAGCACGCCCATCACGGCAGGGAAGCGGATTACGGCGCCGCCGTGGAGCCGCAATGATTTTGGTGCTGGTTTAGCCTTCGCGGCCAATGGGGCGCAACGCTCTCTCGCTCACCATCGACAACACCAGTGCCTTTGATGCGGTACTGGCCGATTGATTCAGGCGAGGACGGGCTTGGGCGGAAGACCCGGAACAGCGGCGTCGTCTTCGGCCGGCTTCTGCTTCTCCTTGGGAGTCGCGCCACCGGGCGGATTGCCGCTTCCGGCCACCGCACGACTTGGAGGAAGCTCGCGCCCTTCTTTGTATGCCTTGACCATCTCGCCGACTTCAGCGCCTTCCAGCACTTCCTTTTCGAGCAGACGCTCGGCGACCGCGTGCAGTACCAGCATGTTCTCGTTCAGAAGCGAGCGAGCCTTCTGATAGGCCTCGTCGACGATACGGCGCACCTCGCGGTCAATCTCGACCGCGGTATGCTCCGAGTAGTCTTTGTTATGGGCGATGTCGCGGCCGAGGAAGACCTGCTCCTCACGCCGCCCGAAGGTCATCGGACCGAGTTCCTTGCTCATGCCCCATTCGCATACCATCTTGCGCGCAAGCTCGGTCGCCTTGTCGATATCGTCGCCCGCTCCGGTCGTCATATGGCCGAAGATCAACTCCTCGGCGACGCGTCCGCCGAACATCATGGCCAGGCGCGTCATCAGGTAATCGCGCGAATAGGTATAGCGATCGTCCAGTGGCAGTTGCTGGGTTACGCCCAGCGCCATCCCACGCGGAATGATAGTGACCTTGTGCACCGGGTCGGCCCCCGGCAGCAGCATCGCGACCAGCGCATGTCCGCCTTCGTGATAGGCGGTGTTGCGCCGCTCCGCCAGCGACATCACCATCGAACGCCGCTCCGCGCCCATCAGGACCTTGTCCTTGGCGAGCTCGAAATCGGACATTTCAACGCGTTCCTTATTGCGTCGGGCAGCTAGCAGCGCAGCTTCATTGACGAGATTTTCGAGGTCGGCACCGGCGAAGCCCGGCGTCTGGCGCGCGAGCTTGGTCAACTCGACATCGTCCGAGAGCGGAACCTTGCGCGTATGAACCTTGAGGATACCCTCGCGGCCCCTGACGTCGGGACGTGGAACCACCACCCGGCGATCGAAGCGGCCGGGTCGCAGCAGCGCCGGGTCCAGCACGTCGGGACGGTTGGTCGCGGCGACCAGGATGACGCCTTCGTTGGCCTCGAAGCCGTCCATCTCGACCAGCAACTGATTGAGCGTCTGTTCGCGCTCGTCATGACCGCCGCCCAGACCGGCGCCACGATGGCGGCCGACGGCGTCGATTTCATCGATAAAAATTATGCAGGGAGCGTGTTTCTTCCCTTGGGCAAAGAGATCGCGCACACGTGAGGCGCCGACACCGACGAACATCTCGACAAAGTCGGAACCGGAGATCGAGAAAAACGGGACACCCGCCTCACCAGCGATCGCGCGCGCGAGTAACGTTTTGCCGGTGCCAGGCGCTCCAACCAGCAAAACGCCCTTTGGAATGCGTCCGCCGAGACGCGTAAAGCGTTTCGGGTCCTTGAGAAACTGAATTATCTCTTCGAGTTCGTCCTTGGCTTCGTCGATTCCTGCAACGTCCGCGAAGGTTACTTTATGGGTATTCTCGGTTAGCAGTTTGGCGCGGCTTTTCCCGAATGACATCGCCTTGCCGCCGCCGATCTGCATTTGGCGCATGAAGAAAATCCAGACCGCGACCAGCAGCAGCATCGGGAACCACTGCACCAGTACTTCGATCCACAGCGGGCTGTTGTCGGGCGCCTTCGCGGCGATCTTGACGCCCTCGTCACGCAGCTCCTTGACCAGGCCGGGGTCGTTCGGCGCGTAAGTCTTGAAATGCTCGCCGTTGACGTTGACGCCCTGGATCTCGTTGCCCTGCATAGTTACTTCAGAGACTTTCTTCTGCTCAACCTGATTGAGGAAGTCCGAGAAGATAACTTCATTAGTGTGTCCCTGCGGCCGATTAAAGAAATTAAAGAGCAGCAGGAACATCAGGGCTACTACGAGCCACAGGGCCAGATTGCGCGAAAATTGATTCATTTCCAGTTAAAAAATAGCACGCCGGTTAATTTCCAAGCAATGAAACTTTTCGCGCCCGCTCCAGCGGTTGCGCGACCACACGGAGGATCTGACGGGTCGCCGCCGTGACCGTCGCGAGATTCGATCGCACCATCCCTGGAATCCACACGATATCGCCGCCAACAATGGTCACCAGCGGCCACGTCGCGCGGCAACGGAGCGGAAGCTTGCGATCGATAAACACATTCTTCACTTTGCGTATGCCCGCCAGGTTGAGCGGAGACACGCGGTCGCCCGGCCTGAAGCCGCGCACCATCAATCCGCCCGCGAGGCCCTCCATGTCACCAGCCATCTCGAACAGGTTCGCAGGTTTCCACCCTTCAGAACATTGGACGATCCGGCTACGAAAAGCGAAGCATGCTTCCTCGACTAATATCTCACCTTCGGACGGCAAAGACACGGCGAACGGATGTCGCGCGCCCGAGGGCTTTCCTTCGCGCGGAGCAGGCTTTTCCAACGTGAGCCATCGGTACTCGCGCCGCACCGCGAGCCTTCCTGGCAGACTCGCGCCGCCATTTGGCGGACCGTCAACGCATAGATGCACCAGAGCGTCGATATGGCCGCGCTCGAAACGACGCAGCGAACCCGTGGCGGCGCGAACGAATTCACGGATTACGGCGGGCTGGAGCGCGGGATGAAGCTGCGCAAATCCGGTCAGTTCGAGACGCGCGCGGCCGTCGGCCGCGGCACAACAGCCAAGCCGCGCGATGACTTCACGCCGCGCCGCGCCGCTAATGAAATTGTCGAGCGCTCGCATCTCGGCGGACAGACCGGCGAGCCGCCGCGTCAACCTTGGAGCGTACTCGTCTTCGAGCAGCGGAATCAGTTGGTTGCGGATACGGTTGCGCACCGGTGCGGACGAGAGGTTGCTGCTGTCGGTCACATATGCAGCGCCGATCGCGTCCAGATAGGCGAGGATTTCCGCGCGCCGCAGTGGCAACAGCGGACGAATCAGACGGCCCGGGCCAGCCTCATCCATCGCGGCCAGCCCGGCAACGCCGCTCCCGCGCAAAAGCCGCATCAGGACTGTTTCAGCCTGATCGTCCGCTTGATGGGCCAGCGCAATATGCGATGCGCCGAGAGCATCGGCGACGCGGTCGAAAAAGGCGTAGCGAAGTTCGCGAGCGCGCTCCTCGAGGTTCGCGGAACCGGCGCGCAAATCGCGCGCATGCTCAACGATCAGATCGATCCCCAAATGCGCGCACAGTTCGCGGACGAAGCTTTCGTCGCGGTCCGATTCGGCGGCGCGCAGGCGATGGTTCAGATGGGCCGCCACAAGGCGGCAATCGAAACGATCCTTGAG
>JBOHWJ010000638.1:0-7813 GCA_050736495.1 Binataceae bacterium (SeqCode)
CAGTTCGTCCGTCCGCAATTCCGACGCCGCACGCGTCGCGCGCGGACACAGGTTGGTCAGCGCCAGGCCAAATTCCGTCAGCCGATGATCTTCTTCACAAGTCAGCGGTTCAGGAATAATTCGCGCCGCATGTAGCAAACGCCAGAACGGATTGCCCGGACTGGCGAAATGATGGCCGACCTGCTCGGAACGCAGGCTCGGGTTGATTCCCACTAACAGCACGCGTGGATGCGGCGTCAGAATATCACGCAGTGGCGCCATCGGTTGAAAGTGTATAATCGATTGGCTTCGCTAAAATCCAGCGCGGGGCATATTCACGCACAACGAACATCATATGGAAGGAGGGAATGCGGCGATGCCTGACTTCAAACATTATTACGCCAGCGTCACGGGCGCGCGGCTGCATTACGTCACGCTCGGGCAAGGACGACCGCTCCTGCTGATCCACGGATGGCCGCAGACCTGGTATGAATGGCGCCACCTGATGGCGCTGCTCGCCGACCGCTATCTATTGGTGGCGCCGGATATGCGCGGCCTCGGCGATTCCTCGCGACCGTCCTCGGGTTACGACAAGAAAACCGTCGCCCACGATTTGTGGGAACTGATGCACGAGCGTCTCGGCCATGAGAAGTTCGCAGTCGTCGGACACGACTGGGGCGCGCCGGTCGCCTTTCGCCTCGCCGCCGACCATGCCGACGCTGTGACGCATCTGGTGATGCTCGACGTGCCGGTCCCCGGCGATCAACCGGCCGGTGCCGCTATCGGCGGCCCGCCGCGATGGCACCATATGTTCCATCAAGTGCCCGACTTGCCTGAGGCGCTGACTTTTGGGCGCGAGCGCATCTATCTCGAATTTTTCTTCGCCAACGGCACCGACCAGGCCGGTGCTTTCAGTGATGCCGATATCATGGAGTACGTGCGCACCTACTCGCAGCCGGGTGCAATGCGCGCAGGATTCAACTTTTATCGCGCGCTGCGCCGCGACGTCGAAGACAATCGCGCGACCTTCGCGAGCGGATTCAAGCTGCCAATGCCGACACTCGGATTGGGCGGCGGCGGTTCACGCGGCCGCGGTGATTTGGTGGTGGAATCGTTGCACCGCGTTGGGCTGCGCGCGGAAGGCGGCTCGATTCCCGATTGCGGCCATTTCATCCCTGAGGAGAAGCCGGCCGAATTGGCCACGCGCCTACGCGCATTCCTCGCCAAGTGAGCGCCAGGATACGACACTGATCGCGGTATGGACGGACGCCGCAATGTTGGATGGCGTCAATCTATCTGATATATTCTTTAGTCAGGACTTATATGCAGTGTCTCTTGCCGTGAGCTACTTGACCACCACGGCGCCATAATGACCGAACTTTCCTTCCGCGGAGCAACTCGAGGGTGTGGCCGCGGCGCTCGGGAGGCCGCCAAAATCGAAACCCGCTTCGACAACGCGCGGAGCAATGCCGACACCAAGCCGGCGCCTTTATGGATTACCAACGCCGGCAGCAACTGAAGCTCAAGCGGGCCGATGGCTGTCGTTTCACCAGCTTCACAAAGCTCTACTTTCACGGCTGTCCCACGTGAGCGCACCCGCCTTGCGGGCTAGTTGAATGGCGCGTGCGGCAATGCGATAAATAAGAGGGTAACAATAGGTATCTACTATAGTGCTAGACATGTTTTTAGTTGTTCTGAGGAGCATTATTATTAAGTGAAGCAATCATGCCGTGGGCCGGCGACGACCTGCTGCATGGAACTCCCGCCTGAACGCGGCCCTCCCTTTTCGCGACGTTCACATCACCAAGCTTCCGGATCGTTCGCAAAAAATCCATAGGGAGTAGTTGGAGTATCCATGTATAACTCTGTAATTCGGAGCCTGACCAGACTGATGCTGGTATTGGGCCTGATGACAATTACCTTCGCACTGGCAAGCCCGGCTCATGCCCAGGACGACGAGGCGCAGACCATGCACGATTGGCTCGCCGCGACGGCCAATCAGGGCACGATTAAGCCCGGCACCGCCATCACCATGCAGAACTGGCAGCAGTACAAGCAGTTCATGCCGCCTGGCATGATCGACTTGTTCCAGGGCAAATATTTTTGGAAGATGCCGGCCGATGTCAAGATGAACGTGCGGGAGACCAAGGTCTACCCGCTGCCCAAGAACTACCAGGCGGCGTCCGAGCAGTTCGGCAGCCAGACCCGCGTAGTTCATCTGCCCAACGGCCACATGGACATCGCCGGCTATGTCGCCGGCCAGCCGTTCCCCAATCCACAGAAGCCTGACAAAGGCTACAAAATTCTAGCCAATGTCTGGTATTCTTATTTGCCGCATCTCTACGTCAACGCACCGCAGAACATGGCGAGCAGTTGCACTCAGGATCGCTTCGGCAACATTTCGTGCACCAAGCTGGTGCTCGTCTATCGCCAGCTCAGCTACAACACTGACCCCGGCATCCCGCGTCACGACCCGCGCGCCAACGACGTCTGGTACAGCGAATGGCTGATGATCGAGCAGCCCGAGCAATCGAAGTACACCTCGAACCTGATCATCTTTCATGAGAACAACCAGTTGCCGCAGGACAGCTACGTGTTCGTGCCGGCGCTGCGCCGCTCGCTGCGTCTGGCGGTGAGTGCGCGTTGCGCGCCAGTGGTGGGTAGCGATTTCGTACAGGACGACTACAAGACCACCGGCTTCAACGGCGGTCTCGCGATCTTCGACGCCAAGTATCTCGGCAGCCGCAAGATCCTGTCGATCGGCAACGATTACGCCAACATCACCGGCAAATTTCCCGACAACTGGTACATGCCGCTTGGCTGGCCGAAACCGTCATGGGGGCCGTTCGAGCTGCGCAACGTTGATATCATCGACGTTCGCCGCATCCCGTCGGAGGCGCCCGGCTACTGTTATGGCAGCCGCATCATGTACGTCGACCAGGCCTTCGACTATGGCATCTGGCAGGAGCTCTACGACAGCAACATGAAGCTGTGGAAGATCTTCGGTGGCGGCGGTGCCCATGTCGTCGATGTTCCTGGGGTCGGACGCGTCGTGACCAATTCGGTCTCGACCGCCGCCTGGGATATCCAGAATGATCATGCCAGCTATTTCTCGAGCATGAATGAGCAGGGACACGACGCGACCTTCAACGAGCAAGCGCCGCAGGAGTACCACGACTATACCAAGTACTCCACACCCGCGGGACTGATGCAGATAATGCGCTAGGTTGACGGCGGGCGGCTGGAAGTGAGCTTCCAGCCGCTGCCGCACCCCAGCCGCATGACATATGGCAGGCGCGGCGCATATATATAGGCGCCGCATTCCATCCGGTTCCGCCTCCGCTGTATTCTCCGTACCTCGTAGTCACTCACCGACTGAGTATTGTGCCACGCATTCTGACTTTGTGGCGGCGCCCTCTTCCGAGCGCGCGAAACGCACGCCGTTTCTTCTGGTGCGATGCAGGCGGCGTTCGGTGACAATTGTGCGGCTTCAACTCCGATGATACGTGGAAAGCCGCGTGGAATTGCTCGGCGCAAAGCCGTTCGACGGACTCTGGAGCTTCTACAAGGTCGCGGTGCTGTTCGCGATACCGAGCCGGTATCCGGAGAGATTGGGATTGGTTTTCCTGGGAGCGATAACCGGTGCAACGCCGGTCGTTGGCACCAACAGTGGCGGTACACCGGAGATATTGTCGGACGGCGAAACCGGCCTGCTAGTGTTATGTCTCTGAATTAAATGTAGCGTTTGTTCGTCTATTCAGCATGAGAGTACAGAAACGCTGGGTGGAGATCAGCGGAGCAGAGCGGGCCGAGTTGGAGTCGTGGTTGCGAGCGCAGAACGTCCCGCAGGCGCTGGCGATGCGCGCGCGGGTGGTGCTGGGCAGCGCGGCGGGCGAGAGCGTCCGCGCGCTGGCCGCGCGGCTTGGAGTAACCCAGGTCACGGTGTGTCTGTGGCGGCGGCGCTATCGCAGTGCGGGGCTCGACGGGCTGCGCACTCGCCCGCGCAGCGGTCGCAAGCGGCGGATTACGGCGGCCAAGGAGCAGGCGGTGATCAGCGCGACCCAGCGCAAACCTAAGGCGGCGACCCATTGGAGCGCGCGGCGGCTGGCCAAAGTGGTCGGGCTGTCGTCGGCTACCGTCCATCGCATCTGGCAGAAGTACGGGCTCCAGCCGCATCGGACCGAGACCTTCAAGTTCAGCCGCGACCCGCAGTTCGACGCCAAGCTGGCCGACATCGTCGGACTCTATCTGGACCCGCCGGAGCGTGCGCTGGTGCTGTGCGTGGACGAAAAGTCGCAGATTCAGGCGCTTAACCGCACCCAGCCGGCGTTCCCGATGTGGCCCGGGTTGCCTGCCCGCATGACCCATGGTTACACGCGCCACGGCACCACCAGGCTGTTCGCCGCGCTGGAGGTGGCCAGCGGCAAGGTCCACGGGCGCTGCTACCGGCGCCATCGGCACGCCGAGTTCATCGCCTTTCTCGAGTCGCTGGCCAAGCGTTACCCGAAGCGGGAGTTGCATCTGATCTGCGACAACTACGGAACCCACAAGCATCCCGCGGTCAAACAGTGGCTGGCCGCCCACCCGCGCTTCCATCTGCACTTCACTCCGACCAGCGCTTCGTGGCTCAATCTGGTCGAGCGCTGGTTCGGCCTGATTACCAGCCAGGCGATCCGGCGCGGGAGCTTCCAAAGTGTCGCGCAACTCGAACAGGCCATCGTCCGCTTCCTCGCCGACTGGAACGACCACGCCCGGCCATTCGTCTGGACTAAATCTACCCGCCAAATCAAACGCAGCATCCGCAATGCTAAACTTATTTACAAGACACGACACTAGCGGAGCACCATACGCCGACGAATTGGCCACGGCGATGCGCCGGCTGCTCGACGATGACGATTTACGTGTAGAGATGGGCGTCGCGGCAAACAAGTGGCCGCGCAACATTCTCGGAGCGCGGGCGCCGCGCAGTATATCGATACGTTGAATTCCTGCGTGGCCGCGCAGGCAAAAACGGCAATGACTTATGCGTCGGAGGGCAGGCGGCGGTCGCGAATGCGAAGACGATTGATAAGAGCGCGAGTAATAGGGGGCGGGGTCGTCCCCTCCTTCAACAGTTGCTCAGGTATTCAGGTGTGTTGTACGAGCGACCCCGCCCCGATAGGTAATTGATTGACGGCCGGATTGCGCCTCGTGAGCACATGGTGGCGCAGGTTTTTAATACATCCAGAGCCGCCTGTAGGCTATCGTAGGCTCCTCATTGTGTCAACAAATTGTCACTAATCCGTTAACTGGAAGTTAGCAAGATGCGCTTGCGTAAGCCCGGCCAAACGCCTAACCCCGAGGACGGGTGCGCTCCCGCCCGCAACACTCGCGTCCCGAAACGTCATAGCCTACCGCCGACCCATACGACGCGGCCCAGAATGACAATGTCGTCCTGCGCGACACGTTGCGGTTCGTAGGCGGAATTGTCGCTACGAATCATCAGTGAGCCGTCGGGCCGGCACTGAAGCCGCTTGATCGACAGGTCGCCGCCGCTCCGTAGGACATACAGGCCGTCGGACTTAAATCGATTCTCGCGCAAGTCGATCAGCACCAAGTCGCCCTCGTCGACCGTAGGTGACATCGAATCGCCAATCGCCTCGACCAATGCGAGACTGCGTGGATCGACATTGAAAACCCTTTGAATCCAGTCGGATCTGAAGTTTATGAAATCGACTATCTGCTGATTCTGGATCGCGTCGCGGCCACCCACACCGCGCAAACCTTGCCGCGGCATCGTCACGTAGTCGCTCGACTCAGGCGCACAAGCTTCAGACTTGGATTTGGACGGAATTCCGCGGCCGGTCGCGAGCCACTCCACCGACACTCCCGCCGCCCGCGCCAGATTGACCAGACTCACCATGCTGGGCTGTCCACGTCCAGAGACCCATTTGTAAATTGCGTTATCGGAAACACCAACCGCCCGCGCCAGGTCTGCCACCGAACCGAATTGTTGCATGATGAGCCGGAGGCGCTGCCGAAATTCTTCGTCCACTACAGTTGACATTATTCTCCTACTGTAGGATATGTCTTATAGTGCTTGAGGGCGTGACAAAATGGGCAAATGTCCCATGTTTGCGCTGACGCCACCAAATCTCACGCACGAAAAAACGGGCTTGTTGCCGCGATTCCAGCCCCTGAGGGGCGGTTTTCACACCATGCCCATTATTATCAGCGCACGCGACCTCCACGTAGTACCACTGCGACGACATGCGACGGGTTTTCACCTGAACATCGATTCGGAAGGGATCCACCTGCGCCATCATAGCAAGCGCTCGGATTGCAGCCTCGCCACTCAGCAATCGTCATGCCGATATGGAAATTCGGTGACGTGTGTGGTCCGCCGATCTTCCCTCGGTATCACAGGCGCGAGCATGCCCAAACCAAGCCAACGCAACACGCATGGATATCATGGACCGCCGCGCGCACGCACGAAGCATTTGCGCCTCGCCGATTCCTCTCATCGCCACAAAATGGTCGTCATGCGATATCGCCATGCCGATTTTCCCGAAGATTTGATTCGCTCGAGCGCCGGCCGCGCCAAGGAAGTCAAAGCCCAATGATGACCCAACGCCACAGCATCTCGATCCATCAAGTGCAGGAAACCGTCGCCGCCGCCTTTCATCTGAACCGCGCCGAGCTGCTCTCGCGCAGCCGCCGCCAGCGCGTCATTCGCGCGCGTCACGTTGCGATGTACCTGAGCCGCGAACTCGCTGGTTTTGGTTCCGATCATCCGTGCGCCGACGCCAACGAGGCCTGGCTGCGGTTTCGCGGCGTTTCGTTCCCGCGCATCGGACTCGCCTTCGACCGCGACCATTCCAGCGTGATTCATGCCTGCGATGCGATCGCGCGCAGGCGCCAGAGCGACGCCGAATTCGCCAGCATGCTCGAGGCGCTGGCGCGCAGCGTATGCGAGCGGGCGGGCGTTTACCGCCGGCCACTGTTCGCTTGACGATGAACTCGCGCCGTCAGCGGCCGCGGCGAACTCCGAAGACCGCACGTACCGCTGAACTGGCCAGACCCAGTGCGAATGTAAGCACGAGGGGAGAGCGTTAATGTTGCAGGAACTCATCGCGCTTATCGGCGAAGAAGCGGCCACCAGGCTCATCGCCGCGTTCGGCGGAACGCGACTCTACGTACCGCATTCGCCGCAGGACGGTGACGCGTTGACGGCTACGATTGGACTTAACGCGGCGCTCAAGCTTGCCTGCGTCTATGGCGGCGACCGCGTTGACGTGCCTAATCCGACGCCGCGGCGCACGCGCATCATCGCGTTGCGCTCGACCGGGCTGACCGTCGACGCGATTGCGCGCGCCCTCGGATGCACGCGCCGCCGCGTTTTCCAGGTGTTGGCCGAGGCGCGCGATTCCAAGACTGCGCGTTCCTGACGGCGAAGCCGGTGACCGGAAATTCCAACAGCGGCCGGCACGGTCCGCGAACTGGCCGGATTACAGCAACGCGATTACAAGAGCGCCGACACGGACATGAGGGTTATCTTTTCTGTTTGGGCGTCGGATATTTGTTCACAATGGATAGACATTCGCCACGCGTCCCTTGCTTCAGGAGCCCATCAATTCCAGTTGATGCCGTGGATGGAATTGCTTCATCCTGCTTTCAGAGCCCAACTCCCCGGCAAGGGCCACCAAATCTAACCGTCGAAGAACTTCTACCGTAATTGGGCGCTTGGCGTCCCAGAATACGAACGCACGATAAAATTCCTGGGCGGGCTCGCTGTTTAGAAGAGCAGAGATGAATTGCGTCTCTTCTTCGGTTCGGCAGGGGATGAAATAAGAAG